>JABCOH020000013.1 GCA_013333695.2 Candidatus Saccharimonadota bacterium
ACGTACGATGTCTTGGTTGGTATTAATTTGCTGCGCGAGGGATTGGACCTACCGGAAGTCAGTCTGGTGGCGATTATGGATGCTGATAAAGAAGGCTTCCTGCGCTCTGAACAGGCGCTGATTCAGACGATTGGCCGGGCGGCGCGGCATGTGGATGGGCGGGTGCTGATGTATGGCGATAATGTGACTGACAGTATGCGGCGAGCGATTGATGAGACGAATCGTCGGCGGCAGATTCAGCAGAGCTATAACGAGGGGCATGACATCACGCCGCAAACCATCCAGAAGAAAATTGACGATGGCCTGCGCTCCATCATCCCGCAAAAAGAATCGGACAAAAAGCCAAAACTTGATTTGAAGAAGATTCCAAAGGACGAATATCCGACGCTGATTAAGGAGTTGACTGGTCAAATGGAGCTGCATAGTGCCAACCTAGAATTTGAAAAAGCGGCTCAGCTGCGTGATTTGATTGCAGAAATTCGCCAGACCATGTAGAATGAGGGTAGCATAAGCGGAGGTAATAATTATGACACAAAAGAAAATAGCATCAACACCAGAGATGGTGCAGCCGGTACAGGACGCAGATGTTCCGCCAGTTCCACAGTATGCATCGCAGCCAACAGCATACTACCCTCAGGCTACAGTTGATCCAAATCGCGGCAAGGCAAAGTGGCTGACATTTGAGTATCTGCTGGCGATGGTATCAACAGTCGTTTCGGCGTTGTTATTTGCGCAGGTATCGGTGGCGTTGTTTGGCGCCTGGGTGAAGGCTAATGGTGCAACGACAACGACTTCGACTTCGATTGGTGGCTGGTTGGCTGACATACTGTCAATAAATATGGTGACACCAGGGACGGGTATCGTCATGGCGGGTGTATTGGCAACGCTATTTGCAGTCGTCGCGTTTATTACATTTGGTCGTGTCTCACGGGCTATCTCGGACCGCGACAACTACACTAGCCGGACAGCGTATAAAGTAGTAACATACGGCGCATTTGGTGCATTGATAATTCCAGCAATAGTGCTTGTAGCAAAAATAATAACAGTTCTCATTAGTTCACTACTATTTATCGGTGCAGGCAGTGCCGATAGGGTGTATGGTGCGCTATATCTCGCCGAGTTTGTGCCATATCTCTTGGCATTAGGGGTAATCGGCATGACGTTGTGGATGCTCAAGGGGATTATTTCTGGCCGTAACACATCTAAGACAATGTCTCTGATTTTGCTGGGTGCAGCCGGAGCGGTACTGGTTGCCGGGGCGATCACGGCAGCCGTCCAGGTACACGATACCGGGTCGACATACACTAGAACCAATGTGCAGCGCAACATCCGTTCGACAATGTGCAATAAGTACGGAGTTGGATGTGACTAACAAAGCGTCTGGGTGGGATAAGGACGGTGGGTTCGTATTGCCGACCGTCCTTGTAGCGAGCATTATGCTGCTGCTGATCTTGTTGGCCGGTCTCCAACTGGCGTCAGCGGCAGCTAATGCCTTGATGGAGCAGTATTATAATCAGCTGGCACGTGAAGCGGCTGAGGCCGGCGTGGTGCGGATGAATGAATGTATCAGTCGTGGCCATGACAGTGCCATTGCCTCGGGCGTGCGTCCAGGTACCGATTGCCGCGGCAATGGTACGGCGATTGACGTATTTCGTAATGACAAATTACGTTCGTATTTTATTGGTGAATACACCTCAACAACTAACCCGCGGCGTGCTGATGTCAAGGGCTACCTTGAGTTGATTCGAAAATCTGATGGCCGCCCGTATAAGACCTATATTTACAATTCACGCCAGCAGGCTATCCCGGAAGTTGATTTTAAGGGGACGCGCGCCAGTAAGCGCTGGTGGTGTATCGGCGGGTCAGTCTGCCTTGATTTTGGTGCGGGCGGGTCAAATAAACCGACTCCACACCCTCATCCAACACACTCAAGTGGCCCGTCCCATGAGGGTTTAACAACGATTTCCGATCGTAATGGTAATTTGAAGTTCTACTCTGACGGACTTCGTATCTGGAACTCGGCACGGAATATTATGCAGGTTGATAGCTCGGCTCCCGACGGTAATCCAACATGTGACGATGGTCAAACGGCGTACTATAGTGAATCACCACAGGGGTTGTGCGGTTCGCGTACTGGTACGCAGGCAGTGGTTGCCTTTCCAATCAACAAAGAGGAATCTAAGTATCTCGTAGTATCAAACTCGGCAAATGGTCGTGAGCGGGCAAAATTCGGTACATTATATTACCACGTCGTTGATTTTACCAATGATCCACTCGGACGAGTGACGAAAAAGAACATGTCCATTGGCATGGCGGGCAGTTTTTCACGCAACTATTCTGGCGAGGCGATGAATGCCGTGCCGAATAATGCGGGAAATGGTGCGGTGGTGTATACCTATCGGCCGGGTTCGCCGAATCAAGTCTATGCCTTCAATATTTTCTCGACTGACAACGGAGCAACTATTCAGACGCCAAATGCAGCAGTGTATAATGTACCGTCTGGCCCGGCTCAGCCGTGTATCGTGCAACCAAATCCATCAAGTCCTTCGCGAACGGGATTCGGCTCAATTAACTTTAACAACGAGGCTACCAAAATGTTAGTGTTTATGGGTGGTAGTGTCTGTCCAAATCGTAACGGTAACGCCGGAGTGTTGCATGTGTTTGATATATCCGGGGCTGACACTAACATGACGCCAATTGCTCATTGGTCGGTCGGTGTATATAACAATGATCCACTTGATAATAGCCTAGGGTATGCAGCTGATTTCTCGCCTAATGGTAGTCATGTCTATGTGTCAAAAATATATACCGGTGAACTGTTCCGGTATGACATTACTAGTCGCAATAGTAGTGCTATCAAAACAAGTGAGCGGTTTATCGGGTTTACCGGCTGCGAGCATTTCAGGGATTGTGTAATATCTGATTCGCTCCCTAACTCATCAACGCCAAATCACCCTGACTGGAAAGGACTTGGCGGTGATGGCGGTGGACAAGTTTTGCGCGGCCCAGATGGTCGAGTGTACGTAGCGGATCGTGGGGCCAACAAGATTAGCTACATTGAGCGACCAGACGCACCAAATGCGGCAACCGATGCGGCAACGGCGGCGGCTATCGGTTGGAACCGCGGTGGGTTATCACTTGGTTCAGGAATGAGTATGTACGGTCTGCCGCAGATGGTGACGCTCCATTCGCCGCGACTGCTAAGTTATTAGATTTTCCTCAAGACAGTGCTATAATAGACTGCATGACAACTATTTCTACCAGTGATATTCAGCACTTGGCGAGTTTGAGTAGTCTGGCATTAGCTGATGATGAAGTTGATGGACTGCGCCAGGATTTAGAAAATATAATTGGCTATATTGAGCAGCTCGGCGAGCTTGATACGGCGGGTGTGGAGCCAACTTATCAAGTGACGGGACTAGAGAATGTCTGGCGTGAAGATGAGGTTCAGTCAGGGGTTTCCAGAGAAGCGCTGCTTAACTTGGCACCCGAAAAACAGAATAATCAAGTGAAAGTGCCGCAGGTGCTGTGATGAGCCAGATTAGTGATTTTGCCGGAAAGAGCGCAGTCGAAAATGTTAAAGAAGCACTGCGGCGGGCGCGCGAAGTTGAGGAATACCATGCACTATTGAGTTTAACGGAAGAACGGGCGCTGGAGCGAGCAGCCAAGGTTGATCAGGGTGAAATTTCTGGGCGGCTGACTGGCGTGCCTTTTGTAGTAAAAGATAATTTCTTGGCCTTTGGGGCGCCGACAACTGCTGCCTCAAAAATGCTCGAGAATTTTGAGGCGCCGCTCCAGGCAACAGCCGTTGAAAAATTAGAAGCTGAAGGTGCAATTTGCATTGGCAAGGCGAACTTGGATGCATTCGCTCACGGTGGTTCGACGGAAAATTCAGCCTTTGGTCCGACCAAAAACTCTGTAGATAAAACTCGAGTAGCCGGCGGTTCGTCGGGCGGCTCGGCGGTGGTGACGGCGCTTGACGTGGTGCCGTTTGCGCTGGGGACAGATACTGGCGGTTCAATTCGTCAGCCTGCCAGCTTCAACGGCGTGATTGGTGTCAAGCCAACCTACGGGGCAGTCAGCCGCTACGGCGTGGTAGCCATGGCATCAAGCACGGACACGATTGGTTGTTTCGCCACGAACGCTGATGACGCCAATTTGGTGATGGAAATTATGGCGGGTCGTGACGACAAGGATATGACGACGCTGCCTGACTTTTGGCAGAACCAGCCAGGCTTTAGAAAGAAAAAGATTGGTTTGGTCAAGCAATGTATGACTGACGATGTGGACGCGGCAGTTCGCCAGAAAACTCTTGATTATGCTGAAAAACTGAAGCAGTTGGGCTATGAAATTGAAGAAGTAGACTTAAGCATGATGCAATATTCGCTGGCGATGTACTATATTATTGTGCCGGCGGAACTGTCGTCAAATCTGGCGCGCTATGATGGCGTGCGCTATGGTCATCGGGCGGCCGAAGTGAAAACGCTGGCGGAATTGTACGGCCGCAGCCGTAACGAAGGTTTTATGACGGAGAATAAGCGGCGGATTATGATTGGTAGTTTCGTGTTGTCGAGCGGCTTTTTTGACGCATATTACATGCAGGCGCAAAAAGCGCGCACATTACTCATCAACGAGTTCAAGAAATTGTTTACTGAGTACGATGTGCTGCTGACGCCAACGGCACCAACGCCAGCATTCAAGCTTGGCGAGAACACTAGTGATCCGATCAAAATGTATCTGTCTGATATTATGACCGTGCCAGCCAGCCTGGCCGGACTGCCAGCAATTTCTGTGCCAGCTGGAAATAATGACGAAGGATTACCGATCGGCGTGCAGCTAGTTGGTAATTACCGTTCGGACGGAAGCCTGCTGAAACTGGCGGCGGAAGTGGAGGTGATCTGATGGATGGATTGTTGATCGCACTAGTGGTGGCGGCGCTGGTGATCGGTGGCCTATTGATGCTATTCATTCAGTTGACGTCAAAACAAACGGAGAAGCTCGACCGGGAACTATACCGAAAAGTCTGGCAGGCGGTGCAGCGTGTGGCCGATACAAATAACCCCGATAGCCTGCAGATGGCGATTATCAAAGCTGACAAGTTGCTCGACCGGGCGATGCGCGAATACGGCGTTAGCGGTACGACGATGGGTGAGCGGCTCAAGGCACGGCGTGGTCTGTGGACGAATGAGGACGCGGTTTGGTCGGCGCATAAGCTGCGTAATCAAATTGCCCACGAAAGTCGGGTCACCATCACCACCCAGACATTCAAGCGGGCAATGGCCGCCTTTGAACAAGCATTAAAAGATTTGGGAGCGTTATGATGAGTGTATATGATGAGTACGAAATGACCATTGGCATTGAGTGCCACGTCCAGCTGGCGACCAAAACCAAACTGTTTAGTCCGGCTGATAACGACGCTCGCGACGCCGAGCCGAATAGTAAAACGCACGAGATTGACTTTGGCCTGCCAGGCATGCTGCCAGTGCTAAATAAGCACTCTGTCGAGCTGGCGGTGCGCGCCGGTAAAGCGTTGAACGCGCCAATTGCCCGCGTTAGCCGGTTTGATCGCAAGCATTATTTCTACCCTGACTTACCAAAGGGTTATCAGACCTCGCAGATGTATCAGCCGATTATCTTGGCTGGCTATGTCGACGCGCCGCTGGAAGACGGTTCGCTCAAACGGGTGCGGATTCATCACGCGCACATGGAGGAGGACGCTGGCAAATTGACGCACTATGACGGCTATTCGTTGGTTGACCTCAATCGCGCTGGTACGCCGCTGATTGAAATTGTTTCTGAGCCGGATATTCATTCTGCCGAGGAGGCGAGGGCGTACGCTTCGGAGCTGCACAAATTAATGGTGTATGCTGGCGTCACGCACGGCGATTTATACCACGGCAACATGCGGTTTGATGTCAATATTTCGGTGGCCAAGAAAGGTGCGACCGAGCTCGGTAAACGCGCGGAAGTGAAGAATCTCAATTCATTCCGCAGCGTTGAGCGTGCCGCTGAATACGAGTTCAAGCGTCAAGTTGACCTGCTGGAGCGTGGTGAGCCGGTAGTTCAGGAAACTCGCGGCTGGAGCGATGACCAGCAAATTACTACCTCGCAGCGCTCGAAAGAAGACGCCCAGGACTATCGCTACATGCCCGATCCGGATATCCCGCCGATTGTTTTGACTGACGAGGAGATTGCTCACATGCAGCAGTATATGCCGTTGATGCCAAGCCAGTGCCGAGAGCGTTGGGCTGATCTGGAGTTGGATCATTCAGTGATTACGACGATCCTCGGCCATCAGCCGCTCGCGATATTGCTTGATGCTATCAAGACGCTGACGGTGCATAACGAGCAAGCCGTCCTTGATGAGCTGGGAGTTGACAAGATAAAATATCAGCGGCTGGTCAAGCGGATCTTTAACTGGTTTGCCTCGACGCCGGAGGAGTTGATTGATATGGATCTCATCGGGGAGGGCCATGTCGGGCCGCGTCGGTTGACAGAGTTGTCGCTACTCGTCGAGGATAACGAGGTGAGTTCAACTGGTGGCAAAGAGATTTTCCTTAGTCTATTCGACCGACAATATCTCAAACAGGGGCCGCGTGAGATTGCTCAAATCAAGAACTTGCTGCAGGTATCTGACGAGGGGGTGATCGCAGCCATCGTTGACGAAGTATTGAATGACCCAGCCTCGGCGGCATCCATCGCTGATATTCGCTCGGGCAAAGACAAAGCTATCGGCTACCTCGTCGGTCAAGTCATGAAGCGCTCTAAGGGCCAGGCCAACCCAAGCCTCGCCCAGAAACTAATCCGAGAGCGACTGTAATGAAAACATTCACGCGTATTCAGCCAACCACCACGCAGACTGTCGGCGAGGCGTACAAGCGCTCGGCCGTCATCAAGCGGTATCAAGCAGAGGATGGTGAGCAGCATGAGTTTACAACCTTCTTTTCTGAGGAGTTAGTGTCAGTATTGGTAGTAGCAGTGACGACGGATAACAAGATCGCTATGACCTATCAGTTTCGAGCTGGTCCAGAAAAATGGCTCTATGATTTTCCCGGCGGTGACGGGGAGCCGGGTGAAGCAGTAGAGATGGTAGCACGGCGTGAACTAGTGGAAGAGACTGGTTGTACACCGGGGCACTTTGAATATATTGGTGAATGCTATGAGGGCCCGTATATTAACATCAAGATTGCAGTGTACTTGGCGACTGATTGCGTGTACAATGAGGATGCAATCCACCTTGATCAAGCTGAAAGTAGCCAGGGCGCTGAACTACGGTTTGTTTCAGCGGCAGAGTTGTTTGCCATCGCTCGGGCGGGTGATTTATGTGTAACAGGGCCATTCGCGCTACTGTTTGATTATTTAGATAACCTACGACAGGAGGAACTATCATGAAAAAACCAACCAAAGCTATCATCGCTGCCGCTGGCTTCGGTACGCGGTTCTTGCCGCAGACCAAGGCCATGCCAAAAGAAATGATGCCGCTGATCGACAAGCCGATTATCCAATACGTCGTCGAGGAATTAGTCGAGGCCGGCATCAAAGATATCATTATCATCGGTAGCGCCAACAAACGAGCAATTGAGGATCATTTTGACAGGCCGAACGAGGAGCTGCTAGTCAATCTGCGGGCGGGCGGCGCCAAGAAACAGCCACTGATTGACATCGTGAATAATTTGTCAGAAATGGCTAACTTTGTCTATATCCGCCAGAAAGGCCCGTACGGCAATGCCACACCGTTGACCTGCGCCGCACATTTGATCAATGGTGATGAGCCGGTTATTTATACGTTTGCTGATGACTTTATCGCTGCTAGTCCCAGTCGGTTCCGCCAGATGATCACTGCGGCACAAAAATTAGACGGCGCGGTGCTATCGTGCAAGAAGATTATTGATGATGCTGAATTTGATCGCTACGGCGTGGTTAACGGTGAGCAGGTTGCTGACGGCGTGATCAAGATGACAAACATCGTTGAAAAGCCAGGTAAGGCCAATGCCCCGTCCGATCTTGCAAGCGTCAGTAGCTATTTGCTGCCGGGCGAGTTCTTTACCTATCTCGATAAGGCCAAGCATGCGTTTGATGGTCACGGCGAATTTACAGTGCAGCCGATTATGCAGAGTATGATTGATGACGGCCATAGTTTTTATGGCGTAGAAATTACCAATGGCACATACTATGACACTGGTGACAAGCTAGAGTATCTCAAGACAGTGATCGATTTTGGTATGCGCGACCCGAAGCTTGGTGCGAGCCTTCGTGAATATCTAGTCAAGCGGCTTGAGGAAAATGGCGCCAACTAAATCGTCAAGAGAAAGTGGCCATGAGGACAAGAAGGCAGCCGACCCACGTCCCTCGGTAGCCCGCCGCGCCATTGATCGCATCAAGCGTGATAACGAAAATGGCGCCCGGCAAGCAATGATTGAAGACTTGTTTTTTGATTTTCATCAATCACGGCGGCAGATCTATTGGATAAACTTTTGGCGCGGCTTTTTCTTTGGCATGGGTAGCCTCGTGGGCGTGACGGTGTTGATCATGGTGTCAGCTTGGCTGCTCGGGCGGTTTGCTGATATCTTTCCGGCACTGGCGGATTTTCTCAATCAGTTGATTGATACCATGCAGCGCCGGCGCTAACATGCTATACTGAGTAAGGAAAATAGGAGGTAACGCCCAGAGCGTCATAGATGATGATGGCTACGAAAAACACGACAGCTCAAGCCGCGGCTACGTTACAGCCGTCTGATTACGTACACCTGCACAATCACACCCACCACTCGCTTCTGGATGGGCTGACTAAAATTCCTGACATGGTGGCGCGGGTGAAGGAGCTGGGCATGGAGGCCTGTGCCATTACTGATCACGGTACCATGTCGGGTGCGATCGAGTTTTATAAAGCCGCTAAGAGCGCTGGCATCAAGCCAATCATCGGTATCGAAACCTACGTAGCAGCCCGTACTCGTCACGACCGCGACCCGGCCAAGGACAAGGCACGCTATCACCTGACGCTACTGGCCATGAATCACAAGGGCTATCAAAACCTGATGCAGCTCAGCACCATTGCTAACCTTGAGGGCGTCTACTACAAACCGCGTATTGACCACGAATTGCTGGAACAATACAACGAAGGCATCATCTGTATGTCTGGCTGTATTGGTGGTGAGTTGGGTGAGAATTTGCGTAATGATGATTATGAAAAAGCTAAGGAAATTGCTGGCTGGTACAAGTCAGTGTTTGGCGACCGATACTACATGGAGCTCCAAGACCATGGTCACCCCGAAGCTCGCAGCCACTGGCCGGAGCAGAAAAAGGTCAATGATTACATTGAGCGCATCAGCGAGGAACTGGACATTCCGTGTGTAGTGACCAGCGACGGCCATTACCTCAATCACGAAGACCAGGAGGCGCATGAAATTCTGCTGTGCGTTGGTACCGGGGCGTACTTGAGTGATGAAAAGCGGATGAGCTTGAAGGATTTTGAGCTGCATTTGACCACACCGGAAGATATCATTTCGCGGTGGCAAACAACCAACCCTCAGGCAATCGCCAATACCAAAGTTATCGCTGATCGGTGCGACGTAGAAATTAAACTTGGTGATATTCTCATCCCGAAATTCCCAACGCCAAACGGTGAGTCCGAGAAGGAATATCTGGATCATCTGGTGTACAGCGGCATGGCAGCACGGTACGCTGGCATGAAGTTGGAAGATGCAAAGAAACTGCCAAATGACCAACTACGAGCCAAGTTGTCAGAGGCGCAGCTAGAACGACTAGATATGGAATTCGGCGTGCTCGACAACATGGGCTATAACGGCTATTTTTTGATCGTCCAGGATTTTATCAACTGGGGCAAATCTCAGGGGATTATCTTTGGGCCAGGGCGTGGTTCGGCAGCTGGCTCAATCGTCGCCTATGCCCTGAATATCACCGATCTTGACCCGCTGCATTACGACCTACTATTTGAGCGATTTCTCAACCCCGATCGTATCTCCATGCCCGACATCGATATCGACATTCAAGACACCCGCCGCGGTGAAGTGATTGAATATTGTGCCAAGAAATATGGCTCAGAACGAGTGGCTAACATCTGTACCTTTGGCACCATGGCGGCGCGTGCTTCGGTGCGTGATGTGGCGCGGGTGCTGCAGGTGCCATATGGCGAGTCCGACCGGCTGGCCAAGCTCATTCCGCCACCTGTACAGGGTCGTCATGTACCCATCAAAAAGTCGCTGGAGGAAGACCCTGATCTCAAGAAAGAATATGAAAGCAACCCGACCGCCAAGACCGTCTATGACTTTGCCTCGCGGCTGGAGGGGACGATTCGTTCACACGGTGTGCATGCTGCCGGCGTGGTGATTGCACCGGATGACTTGGTGAAATATGTGCCGCTGGAGATGGCGCAAAAGGGTGTGGTGGCAACGCAGTATCCGATGGGCCCGGTCGAAGAGCTGGGGCTATTGAAGATGGACTTTTTGGGTCTATCTAACTTATCTATCATCAATAATGCGCTGCGTATTATTCGCAAAGTCTACAAGACGGATATTGATTTATCAACGCTGCCGCTGGATGATGAAGAAACCTACAAATTATTCCAGCGCGGTGATACCACCGGCGTGTTCCAGTTGGAGTCGGCTGGCATGAAGCGGTACTTGCGCGAGCTCAAACCAAGTGTCTTTGAAGACATCATCGCCATGGTGGCCCTGTACCGCCCGGGGCCAATGCAGTTTATCGCCTCATTCATCAAACGTAAACATGGCGAGGAAGAGATTACCTACTTACACCCCGGTATGGAAAACTCGCTGAAGAATACTTACGGCATCTTGGTCTATCAGGAGCAGTTTATGCAGATTTCCAAAGAGTGGTGTGGCTTTACCGGCGGACAGGCTGACACCCTGCGTAAGGCAGTCGGTAAAAAGAAAATTGACCTGATGAAAAAGGTCAAGCCAGAGTTTGTCGAGGGGGCAATTAAGGTCGGCGGCGCTACCAAGGAAATCGCTGAGCAATTCTGGGACGCGCTGGAAGAATTTGCTAATTACTGTTTTAATAAGTCGCACGCGGCGTGTTATGGCCTGATCGCCTACTGGACGGCGTATCTCAAGGCGCATTATCCTGACGCATTTATGGCGGCGCTGATGACTAGTGATCAGGACGACACCGAGCGCCTGGCCATCGAGATGACCGAGTGTAAGCACATGGGTATCGAAGTGCTCAACCCGGACGTCAATGAGTCATTTGTCGAGTTCGCGGTGGTGCCTGGTGAAAAGAAAATTCGTTTTGGCATGGCAGCGGTCAAGGGTGTTGGCGTTGGCGCGGTGGAAGAAATTATTCGTGCTCGCGAGGCTGATGGCTCGTTCAAGTCGGTCGAGGATTTTGCCAAGCGAGTGTCGACCAGCAAGTTTAACCGCAAGGCTTGGGAGTCGCTGATCAAAACCGGTGCCTTTGACGGCTTTGGTGATCGGTCTGATTTATTGTTTAATCTTGATACCATTGTCGCCTTTGCTCAAAAAACTCAGAAAGAGGCCGCGTCGGGGCAGACTGACCTGTTTGGTATGCTTGGTGATGAGTCGGCTGATGTTCAGTCAACGATACAGCTACAGCCAGCGCCGGCCAAACACACCAACAAAGAACGGCTGATGTGGGAACGAGAACTGATGGGATTATATATTTCGGCGCATCCGCTCGATGCTTACGAGATATATCTCAGTGAGCAGGCACAGCCATTAACGCAGCTGGTGCCAGAATACGACGGTCGCCTGATGACAATTGGCGGTATCATTACGACCATGCGCACTATTGTCACTAAGTCAGGCAGCAAGATGGCGTTCGTCGGGATCGAAGATAAGTTTGGCGAGGGCGAAGTTATCGTTTTTCCGAATTTGTATGAGCAAGTCGGCGCCAAGCTCGTCCAGGACGCTGTCATTCGGGTGACCGGCAAAAACTCAGCCCGTGATCGGGATGGTAATTTGGGCTCAGAGAGCAAGATGATTGCTGATGAAATTGAACTGATTTCTGACGATGACCTCCGGCAGTATCAGTCGACTGGCCGCAAAATGGAAGCACCAAAGATGAGTAGCAAGGTCAAGCAAGAGCGGCGTACGGCATTTCGAACTCAAACGACTCAGCGAGCAGGCGCGGCCCGAGTATCGACAGCACAAAGGGTGAACGTGAAATCAACACCGGCCGACACGACAAACACGCTACCGCATCCAGCAGCTACGCACGCCGTGCCCGAGACAGAAAAGCTATTTCTTCATATCAAAAACCCGAGCGACCATGATAAACTAGTAGCACTCAAGTCACTCTGCTCCGAATACGCTGGTGTGACTGATGTGGTGTTGGTGCTGGGTGAGGCCAATAAATCTGCCATGCGCATGCCGTTTCGTGTTGAGGCTGGCGACCAGCTCATGAGTCAGCTGCGCCAGACGCTGGGTGATGAATGTGTGGTCTTGAAATAAAATCTGAGTGTGATCTACTGAACTTTTATCTCTCGTCGCCGCAGGAGCTTATTATACCAGCGAATCATACCGCGCCGTACTGGTCGGCCGATCATATTACCAAGCGATGCGCCGATGGCGATGGCCACGCCGATCATGATGGCTCGCGCCAATATCGCCAGTGACAGTAAAAATTCAGGGTCGGTCGGTGGATTTTCTATCACACCCATCAAGCCGTTGTAGAGCGACAAGCCTGGCACCAGCGGCACGATGCCGGCAGCGATAATGGCCACTGAAGGAAAGCGCCACAGCCGGGATGCCAGCACCGCCGTCAATCCGACTACTGTTGCTGCGGCGCCGCTGGCGATGACAACTCCGAGTGACCCAATTAGCGTACTTGACACCCACCACCCTAACACACCGACACCGCCGGCAATCAGCATTCCGAATAAACGCGCGTGATTGCCGGCCGCGAAACCAGCGGCAATGATCAGCGCCCCCAAGTATTGCGCCCGTATGTCTGCCGCTAGTCCCAGCCGATCCGGCGTCGTTGGAAAACTAATGCCAAATCGCTGAATGATGTATAGCCCGGTCATCACGCCGACAACGATACCCATCGTCGCCATGGTCACCCGTAGTAGCCGGGCATTTGCCGTCACGTAATATTCGTCAATCGCATCCTGAAAGGCGCCAACGATCATCAGCCCCGCCACCAACAGCACGATACCGCTGATCACTAGCATCGTCGTATCAACCTGCCAGCCCAGCCAGCCATTCAGCCACTGGGCAGCACCCGCCGCCAGGGTGATTAGGAGTGCGGTAATGATTTGGAGGTAAAATGTTGCGAGGCCCCATTTGTCCAGAATCCTCATTGTCGCCGTCGCCACAAAGCCCATCACAAACGCCAGCCCGCTCATCAGGATTGAGCCGTTAAATAAAATCACCACGCCCATCGATACGCCACCGCCCGCCAGGCAGACGGTCCAGCGTGAATGTTCCCGTCGATTTGTCAATAATTCCTCGGTTCGTCTCTCAGCCTCCGCTAGTGGTAAGTGATGGTCGCGAATCACGAGGGCGAGGTTTTGCAATGCTTGGATCGTTTGGTAATTGACATACTTCAACGTGATCGTTCGCACCAACGTGAGCGGTTCGCGCTCAGAGCCGCGATCTTGAGATATAGTGATGAGCGTTGAGCTGATATCAATGTGAACCCGTCGCCTACAGTACGTGCCAGTGATCCCTAGCGCCATATGCACGACGTCCCGTGCGGCCACTCCCATCGCTAGTAGCTCCTCGGCGATTGTCATCGTCATCCGCAGCGCTCGCATGTTCGGCGTCAGGCTCTCGTCGATTTTATCTAATTGCCAAATGGGTTCTGGCGTTGGTAATCGTGGAATTCGTCCTAGTGATCGCTTGATAAATTCAGGTACTTTTCTTTTGACGGTTGTTTTCACATCACTACTATAGCGCCTCTTGGCTAAAATGAAAATAGTTTAGTGGGTCGAGACCTGCATGGGTGATACAATAAGCTTATGGACGAACGGCAGATAGCTCAACTTGAGACAATAAAAAATAAAGTGCGTGATATATTAGGCGGCGACCCATCGGGTCATGCTGATGATCACGTTGAGCGGGTGGCACTGCTGGCGGAGCGTTTTGCTAGCGAATGCAGCGAATCAGTAGATCTGCAAGAAGTGTTGCTGACGGCTTGGCTGCATGACGTCGACGACTACAAACTAGTCGGCAAGGCGCAGGCAGAGAAATTGACGAATACAGCCAATAGTATGGCGGAGGTGGGAGTGGCCACCGACCTATGCCAGGCGGTATTAGAAAATATTGCGGCGATTGGTTATAGTAAACGGCTGAACGGCCAGCAGCCGCGACGGGTAGCCGGGCAGTTGGTATCTGACGCCGATATGTGCGATGCTATCGGTGCGGTCGGGATTGAGCGGGGATTGATGTATGCTTGCCATCACGGTGGGCGGATTTTTGACCCCGCGGTTTGGCCAAATGTTGATCTAGCGGCGCACGAATACGACGTTAGCGGCAACACGCATGATACCGACGGCTTCATCAATCACTTCTTTGAAAAGCTGCTGAAGCTAAAAAGCTTGATGCTAACGGAGCCGGGGCGAATAGAAGCAGGGAAGCGCCAGCACGTTATGGTTGATTTCCTTCGTGCCTATTTCCGCGAAAAGGATGTGCCGGAGTGGAGTGAGTTTTTGGAAGGGTATTTACTTGATATAACTAAGGCAAATGATTTACAATAGGCGGACAAGGACTATAGTATGAGTGAAGTTTCAGAAAATATATACCCACTGCTGGTAGAACACAGCATTCATGACAGAATGGAAGATTGCGAAGTCTCGTATAGCGTTGTCGGCGGGCTGGGTCTACATGCGGTTACCAACGCTGCCGAAATTGATTGGGACAATCACGTTGTGTATCTGCCTGGCGGTGTGTGCTTACCGTGTTTACGTGAAAATGGTACGGTGCGAGACCTTGATACATTAGTGCAAAGCACAGATAAGGTTGTTGTGAAGGGTTGTCAGCGGGAAATGACCGATGCTATCGGTGATAAGTTAGTAATTTCAACCTTTGGACTTAATCCATACGAAGAAAATCGTCGTGGTATATTTGATTTCGTCGGTGATCGTTATATTGATGATGAAGGTCGTCTATACTGGCGCCTTGGCGGTATTGAGACGGAAATTCCTTCATCTAGTCTTGATCAGTGGCTTGTGAAGAGAGATGGCGAGACAGTATGTGCTATCCTTAATCCAATTTCTCAATTAGGAGCGTACGGATGTCGTTCAATTACCGGCTGGCGTCCAAAAGACAAAGAAAAAGTCGAGGAGTTAATAAAAGTTATAATGCCAAACCGCAAAATTTCAGATATTCCGCAAGATTGTCGCGACCAGTATTATACGTTCAGGGAACAATCAAAAAAAGTTGCCGAAGCTAGAAAAAAGTTAGGCTGGTTTGGGCTAAAGGCTGGATTGCTATCATTCCTTGAGCGTCAAGAGTGGGCGGTACGACTTGCTCAAGGCGAACTGGATGGCGTACTCAGTGGTTTTGTCGGCAAGACATGATCGCTTGATATAATGGTAGCTGTGAATAAACGGTTGCAGCAAAAACTCAAAACCCTACCGCGCACTCCCGGTGTCTATTTTCATAAGTCGGCCAGCGGCGAGATTATTTATGTGGGCAAGGCGGCGGTGCTGAAAAATCGCGTGCGCCAGTATTTTCAGGATTCGCGCGGGCGGGACAATAAAACCATGGCGTTGGTGGCGGAAATTGCTGATACCGATTGGATTGAGACCGAGAGCGAAGTTGATGCGTTGTTTTTGGAAAGCGAGATGGTCAAACGTTATATGCCGCGTTACAACGTACTGCTGCGCGATGATAAATCGCAGATGTATGTGCGAATCGACATGAAAAGCGAGTGGCCGACCGTCAGTTTTACGCGCAATCCTGCGGATGATGGTGCGGAATATTTTGGCCCGTTCTATAATGGCTTTGCCTTGAAAAAAGCGCTGCGCTACTTGCGGCGGATTTTTCCCTATTTGACTAGGCAGCGCCGGGCGGGGCAGTCGAAATTGGATGAAGATCTGGGTCTCAGCCCGCGGCCGAGTGATGGGTCAGCCGCCTACAAAACCACTTTGCGCAAGCTCATCAGCTACATCAAGGGCAATCGTAAGGCTATCGCCGCCGAGCTGGAGCGCGACATGAAAACGGCAGCTGGGCTGCATGATTTTGAGCGGGCGGCGGATCTTCGCAATAAACTGCGCGCTATGCAGGAGTTGCAGCGGCGGGTTTGTTTTGGTGACAAAGAGTTTTTGGATATTTCTAAAGACAAGGCGCTGGCTGATTTGGCAAAATTGTTGGGTCTAAAAGGTATCCCAGTGCGCATTGAGGGTTATGACATTTCGCATATGAGCGGGCGGCACGTTGTCGCCAGTATGGTGGTATTTACGAATGGAGCGAGCGACCGGGCAGAGTACCGCAAATTCAAAGTCAGTGAGAAAAATGATGACACCGGCAATATGTACGAGACGATTTTTCGCCGGCTGAGCGAGCGTCATCTAAAAAGCTGGGGCCGTCCTGATCTGCTACTGATTGACGGCGGTAAAGGCCAGCTAGCGGCGGCTATCAAAGCGCGTGATGAGCGTGGCGTCACCGTGCCGATTGTCAGTATCGCCAAGCGCGAGGAAGAACTGCTGGTACATCAAACTGGTTCGCAGATTGATACGGCGTTCATCAAACAGGTTCAGTCGCAGCCACGGGTAGACATTGCTATTCACGAAGACGGCGATGTTTATGTGGTGAATTTACACCCAAGTCAGCGCAATGCCGGCTCACACTCAAAAAACTTACGGGCTAGCACTGAGCAGAACTATAAAGAGCACCCTGAAACAGAAGACAATAATCTCGCAACAACTGACATCGTCAAACTGTTCCAGCGCATCCGCGATGAGTCGCACCGCTTTGCGGTGAGCTACCACACGGCGCTCAAACGCCAGCAGCAAACGAAAAACCAGTTGGAGGAAATTCCTGGCGTGGGGCCAAAAACCCGCGCGAAATTGCTGAAAAAATTTGGCAGCATCAGCCGTATACGGAATGCCTCACTCACCGACCTGGAAAAAATCGTGGATAAAGAGCTAGCGAAAAAGATTATGCTTATGCTATCATCATAAGTATGAGTCGCAAGTATGGATTTACCGTCATAGAAATACTAATTGTCGTTGTGGTTATCGGCATCTTGGCGAGTATCGGTCTCGTCAGTTATAACGGGTGGCGCAAAGAGACGGTGCGTAAAGCCATAACGTCAGATCTACAGAATGCGCTATCAGCGGCGGAGCAGGAAAAAAACTTCAAAGGGTCATATCCAACGACATTGCCGCAGTCGTTCAAGAGTGGCTCGCCAGACATCGTAATCACTGTACGGACAATCCCGCCGTCTGGTTCGACGCCGGCCGCGATCTGCATTGAGGGGACGAGTAGTCGCCAGCAGCTCCAGCTGCACATCAAGAGCACTGAGCGCAAGGTAGTCGACGGCGCTTGCTAGCGTTATGATATAATGAAATGTAGTCATGAGACGACAATTTGCAATATTTTTTGTTAGGTGGGTACTGAATTCTGTTGGTATCTGGGTGGCGGTGCGGCTTCTCGGGACGAGTGAGCCAGTGGTTGAGACGACGGCAACGTTTGTCCTCGCTGGTTTAATTTTTTCGATCGTCAACTCTATCTTGAAACCAATCGTTGTCATTTTATCACTACCGGCGATCTTGCTCACACTCGGTTTATTTACGCTGGTGGTGAATGGCATCATGGTTTACATATCATTGGCACTGGCGCCGGGATTATCCATGAGTTTTGGCTCGTCAATTCTTGCCGGAATCATACTCAGTCTGGTAAACTATATAGTAAGTAGCGCCTTCGTTATCAAGCCGGCGCCAGAATAAGGAGAAAGCATGTCACTTGATACTATTTTGCCGTATGTCACATTAGGATCAGCCGTTTTGATGATCATTGCCATATTGTTGCAGCAGCGTGGTGCTAGCTTGGGCGCAGGCTTTGGCTCGTCGGGCGAGCTGTTCACCACGCGGCGAGGTTTTGACAAGAACTTGTTTGATGTGACTATTGTGTTTGCTGTTGTGTTCGTGCTGTCGATCTTGGCGAGTTTGGTGTTGCCGAGTCTGAAGGGCTAGGAGCGCGCCTTGGACACAAAAAAATCATCTTGGAAAAAATTTCTGCGGCTGGACTTCGCAACAAAAGATCTTGATGGGCAAGCGCAAAAACTGACCAAGACGACCTTGCGTCACACGCATATGTTTATCTCTTCGCGCCTCGAACATTTGGCTGGAGTCAAGCGGCATGTCCTGGGGTGGATTTTTCTGGTTATCTTGCTGATCACTGTTAGCATGGTACAGTGGCTGTCATTTCGTGAATTGTACGCTCATAATGCACCAGCCAGGGGTGGGTCGTACTCAGAGGGCGTGCTGGGGCCATTAGAGACGCTGAACCCAATCTTTGCTCGTAGTAGTGCCGAAAAGTCAGCGGCCCGACTGATGTTTGCGAGTCTTTATAATTATGATACAACCGGACATATCAAGGGCGACCTCGCTGAGTCGGTCACAGTTAATGAGGCCGAGACTGAGTACACAGTCAAATTGCGCCGTAATCTCAAGTGGTCAGACGGAGCGCCGCTAGATGCTCGCGACGTGGTGTTTACTGTTAATTTACTCAAGGATGCACGGACACAAGCGGCGATTACCGGCTGGCAGTCGATCAGCGTCAAGCAGGTTGACGAGCGGACAGTACAATTTACTCTACCAGCCCCGTACGCACCATTCATGCACGCGCTCACCTTTCCAGTTTTGCCTCAGCACAGCCTCAGTGAAGTTAATCCGGCCGAGCTGCGTGAGCATGGTTATGGCAAGTCGCCCGTAACCTCTGGGCCGTTTGCCATGCGGATTTTACAGAATGCCAATGCTGACGGGTCGAAAAAAGTGCTTCATCTGGTGGCTAACTCGCAGTATCATCATGGCGCGCCAAAGCTGGATCGTTTTCAGCTGTATGTATACCCGACGCGGGACGAGATCACCAAAGGTCTCAAGACGAGTGAAATTATGGCGACACCGGAGTTGTCATACATGGCTCAGTCAGACCAGATCCGTCATATGTATGCCTCGCGGCCGTACGCTATTAACGATGGTGTCTACGCATTATTTAACACCCAGAGCGAAGTGGTGAGTTCGCGCAAAGTTCGACAAGCGCTGGTCCAGTCGATTAATACCCAAGCACTACGTGAGAAGTTTGCCTTTGCCAAGAAGCCACTGCACGGCCCAATTTTTGACGACCAAGTGGACGGGCAACTGGCCGGTCGTTTGCCGTATGACACAGAAGCAGCGAAAAAATTACTGGACGAAGAAGGATGGAAAGTAGTCGGTAATCAGCGCAAAAAGGGCGAGCAGGTTTTGCAATTGTCGTTCGTGACGCTCAAGGGCTCTGATTTTGAAACTATTGCACGTGAACTCGTAAAAGTCTGGCAGGAAACGCTGCATATTACCGTTGACTTGCGGGTGGTTGATCCAAATGATGCCTCGCAGAACGTTTTGCAGTCCGTCCTGCGGCCGCGCGGCTTTGATGTACTGTTGTATGAGTTGGTGCTGGGCGGTGACGCCGATGTCTTTGCCTACTGGCATTCATCACAGGCTAATCAAAGTGGGCTTAACTTTGCTAATTATAATAGTGCCGTGGCCGATGACGCCCTCGCCGCAGGTCGCACCAAACAAAGTGCCAAGCAACGAGTTAGCAAATATCAAGCGTTTACCAAGCATTGGCAGTCCGATGTGCCGGCCCTCGCACTATATCAAGTGCAACTGGATTACATTCACTTGCGTTCCGTGTCGGCGCTTGATAAGTCAATGCGGTTGGTATATCCCACCGATCGATTTGCCGACGTGATCTATTGGACAGTTCGCCGCGAATCCGTTTACAAAACACCGTAGGGTCAGGTATAATGATGACAGTCGTGCGGGCGTGGCGGAATTGGTAGACGCGCTAGCTTGAGGGGCTAGTGAACGCAAGTTCGTGGAAGTTCAAGTCTTCTCGCTCGCACCAAATGTAACAGAGCGGCGCGTTGGCGGAGCGGTTACGCAGAGGTCTGCAAAACCTTTTAGACGAGTTCGACTCTCGTACGTGCCTCCAAATATAGTCCCTATGCGGGGCTATTTTTCTTTAAGAGGAAGGTCTAGTTTTGATGCGATAAGCATACTTTCGGCGATGATAGTGAGCGCTATTTTCGGGTCGATGATACCCTTTGCATGGATGATCGCTTGGTGCAGCACGACGCCGTAGCAACCAGGCCATTCTTGTTGATTAGGTACAATGGCGCTAAGATGTTCTGAACAGGTTTTCCACAATTCTGCAAAATCTTTGGGTGCTAGTACGTCTGGTTGATGATTCTTAGGAACCCTAATATTATAGAAGTCATCACTACCCATAACTTGAGCACTATGACCAACACATTCTTGAATATCAAATGCTTTGAATACTTTAACTTTGCCGATTTGTTCCATGCCGCCACCAACAAATGACCAAGGAGAATATGTTTCTAAGAATACCTTTTGTAATATCTTATCGCCCAAGTAGAATTTTTGACCATCTTCCATACCAATCTTAAGGATATTTTCAGGACTTTCTGCACGGGCTGCTATTTGTGTCGCATAACCGGCGAGCATACTGGAGACGCAAAGAAATATTTGGATAGGAAGGCGCGGCTCTGTATCGTCTTTGTATGGTTGCATAAGAAACTCGAACATTTCTTGACCACCAATAGTTATACGATCTGACTCATTCATACTTTCTAGTTGCTCTCGTAGCGAGACAATAAGATTATCTTTCAATATTTTATCGTTGATGGCTTTAGGTTTCTTCTTAAATAATCCAAACATAATATCCTTTCTATTTTTTCTCTAACAATTCTTTCAACTCTGGAAAAGTTGGTTGGAAAAAGTGATTGCGGTCTTCAAAAATATGCGTCTTGGCGGTCGGTAAATCGCGCTGAAATTTAGCAAGTTCAGAAAATGGTACAACGGGGTCATCTGTGCTGTGAAACAGGTGGATTTCCTTGGCGGACTGTTCAAGTCCTGTGGTACTATTTAACCTAAAATTACCCAAGTCCTCATTAGTCTCGTCGTCATACGGACCAGCGACTAAAATCAGCTGGCTTACTGGCACACTAAGAGGATTCTCGTGTAGGTACTTTGCTAAAAATATTGCCCCGAGACTACTGCCGACAAAATGAACGTCGTCGCACAGGAGTGGTAATATCTTCTCAAAGTAGATTTTCCATTCTTCATATTGGGCATTTTGTTTGTTTGGCATACTGGGTAGCAAGACGTCGGCATCATCTATTTCTTGGGCCAACCATTTACGCCATGTTGGTGTGTAGAGCAGTCGCTCGTACCGAATGGAGTCATTTTTGAGTGTCTCAAGATATTGCGCATAACTATTGAACGTATTGCCGCCGTGGATGTGTACAATTTGCCGCATAAATATAGTATACTACGGATAGGCGCGAGTGGCGGAATTGGTAGACGCGAGGGACTTAAAATCCCTTGACCAAAAGTCGTGCGGGTTCGATTCCCGCCTCGCGCACCACAATTGTTGCAAAAGCCGCCGATAAAAGGCGGCTTTCGTTATGAATAGTTGAATTCTAGGGTGCCAGATCCAGATAAATTAGGTGTTTCGTCCGGTCATCTTTCGCCGAAAGATATAGATGGCGAGTGTAAAGATAACGGTGGTATAACACAAAACAATCAGTAGATGCGGTGTGATGACTTGCCAATTTCCCTCAATGCTACCTTTAATGGCAGCAACACTGTGGTAAAATGGCAGTGCTTCCGCGACCATTTTAAAGCCACCGCCGATGAGATCAACCGGGACAAATACGCCCGACAGCCAGCCAGCGACATTGGTGAGCAGGGCGCCACATATACCGCCAACTGCTCGCTCGTTAATGAGACTGCCGAAGAATAACCCACATCCAACAAATAGAAGCGACGTTACCGTTGTAATAACGATTGCCCCAATAATATGCACTGAAAAGTCGAGCCCGATACAGCAGGCGATAACGAGGGTAATCACTGCCTGCATGGTAGCAATGATAATCATCGGAATTGTGTATCCAATGATAAAATCTCGGGCTGTCATAGGCGAGGTAAACAGACGCATCAGGAATGATGAAGTTCGGTCTTTTGCTAGGAGCATACCTGAGAATAGTGCTAGGAATGCCGTACCGAACATTGTGATACCTGGTGCCAAATTTTTGATGGCAAACATAGTATTATTGGCTTCGGCGGGAATGCTGGCATTTATAATAGAGAGTAGTCCAAGCAAAACGAGTGGAAAGACTAATCCAAAGAATAGATTGATCGGATCGCGTACAACTTCTTTTGTACAGCGTTTAGCAAATAGTAATGATCTCATCGAATACCTCCTACAAGTGCTACAAACGCATCCTCGAGAGTGCGCGTATTGGTTTGTTTTTGCAGTTCTGCTACTGTACCGATTGCCACGAGCTTGCCGCGCGCCATAACGCCGACACGATCAGACAATGCTTCAATTTCCTCGAGATAGTGAGTTGTCAACAGCGTCGTCACTGTACCTTTGAGTAACTGGATCGCCTCCCATAACTCACGGCGCGAAAAAATATCAAGACCTAGCGTTGGTTCGTCAATGAATAATATTTTTGGATTTGAGATGAGCGCCATGGCGATCGACAGGCGTCGCTGCATGCCGCCAGACAAATGCTTAGCTTTTTTATGTTCGACAGTTTCGAGCTTGAATTGGCTTGCCATACGTGAGGCGCTCTCACTGGCGTTATGAGCAGATTGTCCGTAGAGTCCAGCGATCAGTTCGAGATTCTCGCGGACTGATAAATTACCAGCTACAGCAGTTTCTTGCGGTGAAACGTTGATCATCTGTTTGACTGCCTGAGGTTTTTCGGTAATACTATTGCCGAGTAAAATAGCATCACCTTGTGTTGGTTGGCTTAAGCAAGATAACATTTTAATCAATGTCGTCTTACCCGCACCATTGACACCAAGTAGTGAAAATAACTCACCCTTTTCAATTGATAGATTAAGGCTGTCGACTGCGACAAAGTCACCGTAGCGTTTTGTTAAGTTGGTCGCAGTGATTGCATTCATGATTTCATCTCCGTATCATTGAGTACGGCGGTGATTGTATCAATGACTTTATTCTTAGTCGGAATAGCAATTCCTTGCTGCTTGGCGCCGAGCATGATAAGTGTATCGCCAGGCTTGATATTAAAAATATCTCGTGCCTCTTTGGGTATCACAATTTGCCCGCGTTCGCCAACCTTGACTGTCCAAGCATGTCTACTCTTTGGTTTTGTCATATAATTCCTTTCTTTCATATAAATATGATTTATATGAATAAGTATACGACTACGATGAGCTGCGTGTCAACAATGAGTTGGCATGATTTTGCCGCTATACGACCCGTGTGTATGGTATAATTATGTGTATAAGGTACTAACCATAAGGAGAATAGAACATGGATGCAGTAATAATAACTTTAATTATCGTTGGTGTCGTTATCGTTCTGATCGTGGCGTTTTTGATCGGTACATACAACGGTCTAGTAACGCTGCGCAACCGCGTAGAGGAAGCATGGAGCGATATCACCGTCCAGCTCAAACGCCGGACTGATTTGATTCCGAACCTGGTCAACTCAGTCAAGGGCTACGCTACACACGAAAAAGAAGTATTTGAAAAGGTTACTGAAGCGCGGTCGGCTATTATGGGTGCAAAAGGCGTGGCCGATACGGCTCAGGCAGAGAATATGTTAGAGGGTGCCCTAAAGAGCCTGTTCGCTGTCGCTGAGGCGTATCCGGAACTGAAAGCTAATGAGAACTTCTTACAACTGCAGCAAGAACTGGTCGATACGGAGGACAAGATTCAGGCGTCGCGTCGCTTCTACAATGGCGGCGTCCGCGATCTGAACACAAGGATTCAAAGGTTCCCAGCTAACATGGTTGCTGGTATGTTCGGCTTCCAGGCCAAGGAGTTCTTTGAGGTTGCTGATCGAGCAAGTGTTGAGAATCCAGTCGAGGTGAAATTCTAAGGTAGGATAATCTTTGCCTGAACTAAGCCGCTCGCCTGTTTTCGGCGGGCGGTTTTTGGTATAATGACTACATGTATAGTGCAATTTCTCATAATAAGCGAAACACCGTGCTGATCATGGCAGTGTTTGTGGCGATTATTGGCGTAATCGGTGTACTGGTCGGTATGTATCTACGGAACTATTCATTGTCGTTGATCATTGTCGGTTGTGCGCTGCTTTATGCGTGGTTACAATATTATATTGCTGGTAAATTGGCCATGGCGATGAGCGGTGCGCAGCAGATTGAAAAGAAGGATGCGCCGGAGCTGTGGCGAGTAGTAGAAAACCTCGCGATTGCTTCCGGCATGCCGATGCCAAAAGTCTACATTATTGACGATCCAGCGCCAAACGCGTTTGCGACGGGCCGCGATCCAAAGCACGCTATCGTCGGTGCGACTACTGGGCTGCTAGAAATTATGGATAAGCGCGAGCTGGAGGCGGTGATGGCGCACGAGATGAGCCACGTGCGTAACTACGATATTCGCGTTAGTATGATCGCCTTTGGGTTGGTGAGTGCTATCGGGTTGCTTGCTGATATCGCACTCCGGATGATGATTTATGGCGATGATGATGACGGGGATACTAGTCCGGTTGTCTACGTCGTGGGTATTATAGTAGTAATCTTGGCACCGATTTTAGCAACGATTACGCAACTGGCAGTCAGTCGCCAGCGCGAGTATCTTGCGGATGCCTCGGGCGCGCTATTGACTCGCGACTCGGAGGGGCTGGCGATGGCGCTGGAGAAGTTACAAAGTTATGGTCGGCCAATGCGCAAGCAGAGTACCTCAACAGCAAACTTGTTTATGAATAATCCGCTGCGCCCGGGCTTTTTCTCAAAGTTATTTAGCACCCATCCGCCGCTAGAAGATCGAATCGCACGCCTGCGAAGTAATGCAACGAAGATGTAATCATGACGAAGCCAACTAAAAAACAACACACCACGCGGCGTAAACGAGTAACTTCAAAAGCGGATAGTCGCGCCGCGACAAAAAAAACAGTATCGTTAAAAAAGAGGCTCAATAAGGCTTGGCAGCGGCTGATGCAGCGCCGTCAAGCGTTTCTCCGCCGTCGGCCGCACCGTAGCTTTCGAGTGACCAAGCGACGCGACTATCGTCGTTCGCTCAAGCTGCCGGGCTACTTTGCACTGACCAAACAAGCATGGCAACTGATGCGAAAGCACTGGCGGATCTTCGTTGGGTTGACGGCGATATACGCGGTGCTGGGTGTGTTGCTGTCGGGGTTGATTTCGCAAGACACGTATCAGCAGCTAAAGGATACGATCAATGGAACGAATCAGGGGGGCGCCCTGGGTACTATTGTGCCGACATTGATGCTATTTGCTGGCGTGGTTACCAATCAGCTCGGCAACTCGACAAGTAGCGCTGGATCGTCGCAGCAGGTTATTGGCGCGCTGATCGGGCTGTATATATGGCTGACGACAATTTGGCTGGTTCGCGGCGTAATTGTCGGTAAACGTCCAAAGATTCGCGATGGGCTGTATAATGCGGGCGCGCCGGTCATCGCCCTGTCGGTCCTAGTGTTTATCGCGCTCATTCAATTATTACCAGCAGCGATAGCGGTCATTATTTACGGAGCGGCGGACACGTCAGGCATGTTGCAGCAGACGGTGGTGTTGATGTTGGCGGCCGGCGCCACCATATTAATCGTCACCTTGTCGATATATTGGCTGACGAGTACGTTGTTCGCTATGGTAATTATTACCCTACCGGGGATGTATCCACTAGAAGCAGCGCGACTGGCTTCAGACGTTGTACTAGGGCGGCGGATGCGGATCTTGCTGCGATTGATGTGGCTACTGGTGGTGCTCGCCGTGGTTTGGGCGGCGGTGCTTATTCCGGTTATTACGATTGATGGTGCACTCAAAACGGTGATACCGGCATTGAACTGGTTGCCGCTGGTGCCGCTCGTGGCGTTGATGTTGGTGGCGTTCTCGATTGTTGCCTCGGCGTGCTACATCTATCTATTCTACCGAAAGGTCGTCGCTGATGACAGTGCGCCAGCTTGATAGGCAGGCGGCCGAGCAACGAATTGTCAAACTGCGAGATCTGATCAATGATTATCGCTATCATTACCATGTGTTCGACGAATCGATCATGAGTGAGGCGGCGGCTGATAGCCTGAAGCATGAACTGTCGCAACTAGAAGAGCAGTTTCCTGAACTTATCACACCAGACAGTCCAACCCAGCGGGTGGCAGGAAAAGCGCTCAGTAAATTCGCTAAGGTTCAGCATCAAACGCGAATGATTTCGCTGCAGGACGTGTTTGACCGGGCGGAAGTTGCGGCGTGGATAGAGCGTATGCACAAAGTGCGTAGTGATATCACTGAAGAATTTTTGTGTGATATCAAGATGGATGGCCTGGCCTGTGCGCTAATTTATGAGGACGGTGTGCTGACGCGGGCAGTGACGCGCGGCGACGGATTAATTGGTGAAGACGTGACCATGAACGTGCGGACGATTCAGAATGTGCCGCTGACACTGCGCGCCAATCAACGGTTCGCTCATTTTTTGCGCGGTCGGACGGAGATTCGTGGTGAAATTGTAATGCACAAGGCCGACTTTGTAGCATTAAATCAGCGTCGGCGAGCGGCCGGTCAGCCAGAATTTGCCAATCCGCGTAACCTAGCTGCAGGGACGATTCGCCAGCTTGATCCAAAACTGGTGGCAGAGCGTCCGCTCCATTTTGTTGGCTATGACATTATTCGTGACAACCTCGAGGACACGCCGACGATTGCCTTTGGCTATCAAATGATGAATGAGTTGGGCATCACCACTAGTCGGCAGACGCAAATTGTCTATGGCTTGGACGAGGTGATGAGCTATATTAATCATCTTGATGAGCTGCGTCAGTCGCTGCAGTTTAACACCGACGGAGCAGTCATCAAGCTTAACGACCGGCGACAGTTTGCCGAGCTCGGCATTGTTGGTAAGACACCGCGAGCGGCAGTGGCGTATAAATTTGCTGCCGAAGAAGCCACAACCATTGTTCGTGATATCGTCATTTCCATCGGTCGAACCGGTGCGGCCACGCCAGTAGCGGTGTTTGACCCTGTGGTGGTTGCCGGTACGACGGTGCAGCATGCTAGCCTGCATAACGCCGACGAAATTGCCCGGCTGGATGTGCGCCGCGGCGATACGGTGGTGATTTTCAAGGCGGGCGATATTATCCCGCAGGTGCAAACCGTACTGAAAGAATTGCGGCCGGCAGATGCTAAGCCAATTGACTATCCAGCAGAATTGGCGCGCCAATATCCAGAGTTAGAATTTGTGCGGCCGGCAGGCGAGGCGGTCTACCGTGTTAAAGGTTTGAGCGGTCTGCTGATTTTGAAGCGAGCCCTAGCGCATTTTGCCTCCAAAGGCGCGCTGGACATCGATACGCTGGGCGAGAAAAATGTCGAGGCGCTGGTCGAGGCTGGGCTAGTTAACGATTTGGCGGATATTTACCGGTTGACGAAAGATGATTTACTGCAGTTGGAACGTTTCGCTGAGATTTCCGCACAAAAGCTCATCGATGCTATTGCTGCCAAAAAACAGCCAGCGTTGGAGCGATTCTTGTTTGGCCTCGGCATTCGGCATGTCGGTGCGCAGACGGCGATCGATTTGGCGAACCGCTTTGAGAGCATCAAGCGGTTGGCGCTAGCGACGATTGATGAACTGCGGGAAGTCGATGGTGTCGGTGAGATTGTTGCCGAGTCGGTCGTGGCGTGGTTTGCTGATGAAGACAACGTGGCGCTGCTCGAAAAATTTGCTGACTTGGGCGTGACGCCGCAGTTTAGTCAAAAATCCGACCGTCTGGCTGGCCAAAGTTTTGTCATCACTGGCACCTTGCAGTCGATGGGTCGTGATGATGCTGCCGAAAAAATCCGTAATCTCGGCGGCACCTTCCAAACCGCTGTTGCAAAAGATACAACATATTTGGTAGCTGGCGGTAAAGTCGGCGCCAGCAAGCTGAAAAAAGCCGAACAATACGGCACTAAAATTATTGACGAGCAAACATTATTAGAACTTATACAGTAACGGAGGCATAACCATGACACAGCAACCACATCGCGCCCTCGCCATCAAACCCGCCGACACGATTGTGTTTACCGCCATGTCCAAGAAATATTTTTACATGAGATTTTTCGTAACGAAATTTGCGCTCGACCAGGGTGTTGTGCCGATTAATCCATTTGCCAGTTTTGATTATTTTTTGCTCGACGCGGTGGAGCGTGACACGGTGCGGCGCGCTAACAATACGCTGGTGGCGCGCGCTGATGAACTCTGGGTATTTGGCGATATTGCTGATGGCGTGCGGGCGGAAGTAGTCCAAGCCTGGCAGCAACATAAAACCGTCCGATTTTTTGCGTTTCGCGATGATAAGCATATTTACGAAGTTGAGATTGGCGAATTGATTTATGAAGATGGCGTTGAAACATTAACCCAACGGAGGTAACTAGATGATCCGATTTTACTTACAAAAATTAGTTCGCGACAAAGTGGTAAAAAAGTGCCTGGATGATCCAGAATTTTTGCATACGGAGTATAAGACATTAGACAAACAAGAGTTTCGCCGCGAGCTGCTCCGCAAGGTTCACGAGGAGGCAGATGAGATTCCGCTGGGTGATAATCAGCGCGATGAATCGCTGAAAGAATTAGCTGATTTGCAGGAAGTCGTTGACGCGCTGCGCCAAGCCTTTGGCTTTTCTATAGAGCAAGTTCAAGAAGAAATGGCGCGTAAAAAGCAGGATAATGGTGGCTTTGATAATCGGCACTATATTGAATACAATGATTTTACGGATAACAGTAGATGGGTGGAAATACTGCGTGCCCAGCCAGAGAAGTATCGTGAAGAAAAGAGCTAATATAGGGATATGGCAAAAAACGTTACGTTTATCACTGGCAATCAACACAAAGCAGATGCTCTAGCGCGCGTGCTAGATTTGCCGCTAGCACACCGGGCAGTTGATCTAACGGAAATTCAATCAACGAGCTTGGAAGAGATTGTTGAGCATAAGGTTCGCCAGGCGTATATAGTCGCTAAATGTCCGGTTTTGGTCGAGGATGTGGCGCTCGGGTTTACGGCGCTGGGTGGACTGCCAGGCCCGTTTATCAAGTTTTTTGTCGAGGCACCGAACGGTTTAGAGAATCTCTGTCGGATGCTTGATGGTTTTGACGACCGATCGGCGGTGGCGGCGTGTGTGTTTGGCTACTACGATGGTGAGCAGATCAAATTGTTCCGCGCTGAACTTGGTGGTGTCATCGCCAAGCATCCTGTGGGCAACGGCGGCTTTGGTTGGGATAAAATATTTTGTCCGGATGGCTATGGTGGCAAAACGCGCGCCGAATTAACACCGGATAAGGATGCTGGCACTTTCAAGCCAATTGATACCGTCCGTAAATTTCTCACCACACTTGAATAAATACATGCTATTAGTTATATATGAAAGTGATCTATCTAGCTGGCAAAAATCTCGACAGGGCGAATCGCGTGGCGGCAACTTTAGAGGCTTCCGGCTATAGCATTCCGTGCAATTGGTATTATAATTACAAAGACGACGAGACAAATTTCGGCCCAGAAGATGAGGTTCAGGCCATTCGCACTGCCGATGTTTTGGTGTATCTATGGGAATCCGACCAGGAGAGCGCGCGCTATGAAGTTGGCATGGCGATAGCGCTTGGTAAACCAGTGGTCGTTGTTCATGATAACCCGAAATGGTTTTTACAACTACCAAATGTTCATGCGGTCTCACGGGATGAGGATATTATAAAGGCGCTGAGTGAGGTTGGTTGACGAAGGATTCCCTATGGCAAAACCAGTGCTACGGCTACACTAAAATAAGAAATGCTATAATAAACCCCATGACAAAACACATCAATCTCGTCACTGGTAACCCACGTAAAATCGAGGAAGCAACGGCCACGCTGAGTCAATACGACATAGCGGTGGAGATCATTAATCTCGATATTGATGAGATCCAGCACCTTGATCCGCTAAAAATTACCGAGGCTAAGGTTCGGGCAGCGTACGAGAAGGTTGGTGAGCCGGTTGTTGTCAACGATAGTAATTGGGAAGTGCCCGCGCTCGGCGGCTTTCCGGGTGGCTACATGAAGGATATCGCGCACTGGTTGACGCCCGAGGATTTTTTGGCTTTGCTACGCGACAAAGATGATTGGCAGATTATCCTCCATGATATTGTTGCTTATTACGACGGGCATAATCTACAGACGTTTATCTTTGATCAGCCGGGGAAGTTTGTCGCTCCGCCGCGTGGCAAGAGTGGTGCGTCGGTTAACAAGATTATTACGATGGATGGTAGTAACGGCCTGACGATGTCCGAGGTGTTTGATCGGCGCGATCAAGGCCTAGCGGTCAGAACCGACACGCTGCGGCAATGGCATCAATTTGCGCAGTGGTATGTCGCGCAGTAGGCTTGTTGCTAGGAATGCGCTCGCACCATACTGGCAGTAATAAGCGTGGCGCCAGTCACATCATCAACGCTGGAGCCGCGAGATAAGTCGCTGATCGGTCGGGCAAAACCCTGCAAGATCGGCCCGTACGCATGACCGCCAGCCAGGTGTTCAGCTAGCTTGTAAGCGATATTACCAGAATCAAGATCAGGAAACACAAGGACATTAGCCCTGCCAGCGACCGGACTGTCCGGTGATTTTTTCTGGCCGATAGCCGGGACAATTGCCGCGTCTAATTGCAGTTCACCGTCAATGAGTATATCGGGCCGTTCTGTTTTGACGAGTTGTAGGGCCTGGGTGACGAGCTCGACACTATCACCGCCAGCGCTGCCTTTTGTTGAGTATGACAGCATAGCCACGTGCGGCTCCCAACCAAGTGACGCCGCACTATCCGCTGAAGTCATGGCAATCGCCGCCAGCTGCTCGGCGTTTGGCTGAATGTTCATGCCGCAGTCAGCAAAGAATAACAAACCGTGTTCGCCGCCCTGAAACTGCGGGATGTCTATCACGAAAAAGCTGGATGCATATCGAACATTGGGTGCCAGTCCAATAATTTTCAGTCCAGCTCGGAGCACGTCTTTCGTTGGATGATCAATTCCAGCCACCATAACGTCAGCCTTGCCGCTCGTTAGCATCGTTGCACCGCGACTAATAGCGTCCTCTTCCCCATCAAGCAGCACCGGCTGTACCGTACCGCTTTCTTCTAGTGCGCGCGCCGCCTGCTGGATGATGTGATTATCGCCCTCAGGAAATACCACGCGCGGTGGATGTAGGGCTAAGGTTTTTGCTAAGTCTCGTATATGCTGATTCATAAATATAGTATAATGGAACTATGAACGAATTGACAATTGAACGCGCATCCCACATCACCGAATCTGATGTGGCAGACATCACTAACCTCATCGCGGCACTCACTAGTAAGTCGCACCCAGCTGATGCTGAGTTATTGCAGCAGATTATCGACTCGCCAAGTCACGTATTGCTGTTGGCGCGGTTATCGGGCAAAGTTGTTGGCATGGCAACGGTGGCGCTATTGCTTGGGCCGGCTGCTGGGCGCAAGATCTACCTCGACGATTTTGTGACCGACCCGAATGTACAGGGTAAGGGTGTTGGTTCTCGACTCTGGGACGCTGTCATTGACTGGGGCCGCGAGCAGGGTGCTCAAAAACTGGAGTTTACATCGCGCCCAGAACGCGAAGCGGCGCAGCGATTCTACTTGAAAAAAGGTGCGGTCGTGCGTAGCACTAATGCCTTCGCCAAACAATTGTAGGTAAATATTGATCAAACCCCTTGTGCTTTTTAACAAAAAAGCGCATAATATCGTCAGAGCTGGTACGCATAGGGGCGTTTCCTATGCTGCCATCCAAAACAAACACACGAAATTGCCCCGGGTGGGCGCGTAACAGCTCTTTTTTATTCGTCAAGTGGCGCGTTTGACAGCGCTTATGGTATGATAAAGGGGATGTTCAAGAAGTCGTTTGAGAAAAAAATGATACGCTATGTCCGGCAATTTTTTGCCGACCATGCTGATGTCAAGTTGATCGCAGTGACCGGGAGCGCTGGTAAAACGAGTGCCAAAACAGCGATCGCTACCGTGCTATCGCAGCAGTTTGCTGTCGCCATGCACGCTGCTGAGCCAACGTCGCACTTACAAACCCTTCTACAGATTATGGGCGTGCGCTACCCCGAGAATCGTCCGGAGGAGAAGTGGGGATTTTGGCACCGCCGCAAGATGATGCGAGCTGTCAAAAAGCGTGCTCGCGCCGAGCATCCTGAAGCTCATGTCATCGTCCAAGAATTCAGCCCGATGCAGCCTGGTTTTAATGCGTGGTTTCAGCAGGTTATTTTGCCGGACATGGCCGTTGTGACGTCAGTCACCTCTGGCCGCATGCGGGTTGAACATACCGTCGAAGAGGTAGCTGGCGAGATGCTAACGTTGGCGAATAATGCTCGCTTTGCGGCTATTAATCGTGATGATATCGACGGTCGATTTGCCGCATTTTTGACAAATCCCCAGATGACGACATATGGTACCAGCGAGGTCGCTGAGTATTATTTTGAGCAGCAAGATTTCTCGCTGGAACACGGCTACGTCGGCAAGATTATCGGCCCGGAATATCCTGATGGCATCGCAGTGACGCTGCCGCTACTTGGTGAACATAATCTGCGACCAGCCGTCGTGGCGATGCTCGCCGGGGTGCGGATGGGTATGACGAAAGAATTGATTGAAAAGGGCTTGAGCCAGTTAGGCTCGCTGCCGGGTCGGATGCAAGTGCTTCGCGGTGCGGATCAGACGATTTTGATTGATGATAGCTATAGCTCATCACCACTGACAGCATTGTCAGCACTACAAACGCTGTACAGTCTCGAGGTGCCGCAGCGTATCGTGGTGTTTGGTAATATGAATGGGCTACGCAAGGATACGCAGGCCGGTCATGCGAAGCTCGGCGCTCAGTGTTCGCCAGACGAGCTGGATTGGGTAGTGACCGTTGGCGAGATGGCTAATCAATACCTGGCGCCGGTAGCACGTCGTCGCGGCTGTCAGGTTAAGGAGTGTCGTGATGCGCTGATGGCTGGCGGATTCGTGCGCGAAAAACTTCATGCGGGTGGCGTGGCTCTCTTCAAAGGTTCAAGTGGCGGTGTTTGGCTCGAGGAAGCGATTAAAATTAACCTACACAGCACTGAGGATGAGAAAAAATTGGTGCGCCAGTCACCTGACTGGATTAAGCGAAAAAATGAATTTTTCTCGCGCTTTCGCGGATAGTGATACAATGAAAGTATAACGAGGAGGAATATGGACGACAAGGGTACGGATAGCAAGAAAACACCAGCGGATAAAGCCGCTGCGTCAACACCGCCGGCAGCGTCGCAGTCGACGGTCACATCAAGCTCATCACAGTCGACAACGACTCCGCCTACACAGGCTGATCAGCCGGCATCGACGCCGGCACGACCAGCATCGCCGACGTCGCAACCACCGATCATGAATTCGGTTATGCCGCCAAAAAAGAAAACCGGCCTCATCGTCGGTATTGTTACCGGCTCGGTCGTATTGCTGCTGGCTATCGCTGCGGTACTATTGTACTTTTTCTGGTGGCAAGACCCGCAGAGGATGGTGACTGATGCAGTGGTTAATTCATTCCAGACTAAAAAGGTGGTTTCCTCGGGCAAGTTTGTCATGAATCTCGGCAATGGCAATCGGGTTGATGTCAAACTCAAAGCCGCTACTGACCCACCAAAATCAAAAACCGAGGCCACCGTTAAATTAGCGATCAATGGTATGGAAATCCAACAAGACATCACCCTCACAATGGTGGCTGATGGCAAAGGTACGATTTATATTAAGAGCGAACATCTAAAAGATATCGTGCGCCAGATGGTAGAGACTATTATCAAGGCTCGAAGCCGGGGGATGCTACCAGATACGCAGTCGACGATGGTACGCGACCAGATTCTCAAACAGTTTGATGAAAAATTTAACAAAATTGAAGGTAAGTGGCTTAAAGTATCATTTGATGAGCTTGGAGCATCACGTACAAACAAAGACACGTGCTCTCAAGAAATCTTTGATTTGATCAATACTGACCAGCAGGTGCGTAGCGAACTGATCAACGCGTATCGCAAAAACAGCTTTGTGACGGTCAAAAAGGACGCTAAGGTCGAGCCGCGTGACGGTGCGCCTGGCTTTGAAATTGATTTAGCTTCGGACGGTAAAATGTCAGACAAACTACGCGCATTTGTCGATTCTCTGGGGGATACAAAACTTGGCAAGAAAATCAAAGAATGTTATGGCAACAAAGTGTTCAATACAGTGAAAAAAACTACGTCATCAAAGAAATTGCCTACTATGCGCATCTGGGTCAATCCGTGGTCGCACCAGCTTAAAGCGATCGAAATCAAGGCGCGCGGCTCAGATGGCGACAAGGATCGGGATCTCACTATGGACATGACGTTCGACTACAGTAAGTCAGAGCGAATTGATATACCGTCAGACGCCGATAATCTTAAATCGGTACTTCGGGATTTTGCCGGTTCATCACCAATACCGCCGTTTGCTAGGGGTGGTGCCTCCACGGATGAGAACGATGAAGACACCGACACTAGCGTCGAGAGATGATATACTAAGGAGTATGAAACGCTACAATCCGACGGAAATTGAGAAAAAATGGCAAGATAAGTGGGAGGCTGGCGGCACCTATGTCACTGACCTTGGTGATACGACGCGTCCCAAATACTATAGTCTCAGTATGCTTCCTGGCATCACTGGCGCGGGCATTCATATCGGCCACGGTCGGACGTTTCAGTTTGCTGACATCAAAGCGCGATTGAAGCGTCAGCAGGGCTACAATGTGTACCATCCAATTGGCTGGGATAGTTTTGGCCTCCCCGTAGAAAATTACGCAATCAAGGTCGGTAAAACACCGCGGGTAGCACATGATGAAGCCAAAGCGCATTTCATCACCCAGTTGAAGCGGCTCGGGTTTAGCTATGATTGGACAAAGGAAATTTCTACGGCTGACCCAGAGTACTACAAGTGGACTCAGTGGATTTTTACGCAGCTATACAAGCACGATTTGGCGTATCAAAAGGAGCAGCCGCAATGGTGGTGTGATACCGACAATACGGTGCTGGCTAACGAGCAGGTCGAGGGCGGCAAATGTTGGCGCTGCGGCAATCCTGTGACCAAGCGCAACCTCAAGCAGTGGTTTTTCCGCATCACAGCCTATGCTGATGAGATTTTGGAGGCGACTGATGACCTAGACTGGACGGAAATGGTCAAGACCATGCAGAAAAATTGGATTGGCCGGTCGGTTGGCGCAGAAGTTGACTTTGTAGTCAACGGACAGGATGCCATCATTACCGTATTCACCACGCGCCCTGACACCCTGTTTGGTGCCAGCTACGTGGCACTGGCGCCAGAGCACCCATTGGTTTCTCAGCTGGTCAATGCCGACACGCGTGCCAAGGTTGAAACATATATTCAAGCGGCGCAGCAGAAGTCCGACGTTGAACGCCAGGAAAATAAGGATAAAACCGGCGTCTTTACTGGCAGCTATGTTGTCAATCCAGTCAATGGCCAAAAGCTGCCAATCTGGGTAGCTGACTACGTACTGAGTGGTTACGGCACGGGTGCAGTCATGGCGGTACCGGCACATGATGAACGTGACTTTGCCTTTGCTGAGAAATTCGATCTGCCAATTGTTCAGGTGGTTGACAAGCCTGAAGATTCGGCAGACATCGGTTGCTATACAGGCGAAGGTGAGTTGATTAATTCTGGGCAATTCGACGGTACGCGGAGTGAAGATGCTCGCGAGCAAATCGTAGCGTGGCTGGAACAGCAGGGATCTGGTCGCGGTAAAACTACTTACAAAATGCGTGACTGGCTGATTTCTCGCCAGCGTTACTGGGGTGCGCCAATTCCAATGGTGCATGTTGATGGTTTCGAGCCAATTGCTGTAGCGGATGAGTGCTTGCCGGTGATTCTGCCAGAAGTCGAGAACTTTAAACCGACGGGCGGTAATACATCGGTCCTAGCGCAAGTTGATGATTGGGTGCGCGTGTGGGTTGACGTCGAGACGGGTAAAACCGCGCCGATTACTGAGCCAAAGCCTGCGGGCGACAATTGGCGTGAAGGTCGGCGCGAAACTGATACGCTGGATGGCTATGCTTGTTCCAGCTGGTATTTCCTGCGCTATCTCGACCCACACAATGACGCCGAGGCATGGAATTCTGAGCGAATTGGTCATTGGATGCCGGTCGATTATTACAACGGTGCCGACCACGCGGTGGCGCACCTACTGTACAGTCGTTTTTGGCTGCACTTGTTCCATAAACTCGGCTTGGTGCCGACGCCAGAACCATTCAAGCGGATGATGTACAATGCTTACATCATGGCGCCAGACGGCCAAAAGATGAGTAAATCTAAGGGTAACGTCATCGATCCGATGGAAATTATGGACAGTGGTTATGGCGCTGACGCACTGCGCGTATACGAGATGTTCATCGCGCCGTACGATATGGATGCACCGTGGGATCTGCGCGGGGTACCGGGGACGTATCGGTTCTTAAACCGAGTGTGGAATGTGGTACAGGAGTTTGTGGTTGCGGATACATTACCTCCTCTGACAGAGGCTGTGAAGTGTTCGCGAATAGCGGACGCTTCAGCCGAACGCTCGCGAGAAATCTCCAGTGGAGATTTGAGCGAAGAGTGTACTCTGGCGGAGGATGGTGATGTAGCCGCGGAGCTGTTGCGTCTCACTCACCTCACTATCAAGAAAGTCACCCGCGATATCGAGGACGAAAAATTCAATACGGCGGTGGCGGCGATGATGGAAATGGTCAATGGCCTATACAAGTTCAAAGAATCACACGGTATGCAAACGTCAGAAACATGGCGGTTTACCCTGGAGAGTCTGCTGCAAATTTTGGCACCATTTGCGCCGCACATAACTGAAGAATTGTGGCAGGAATTGGGCCATGCTGATACCATTCACGTTAATCACTGGCCAAAGTGGGATGAAAAATATCTGGTGAGCGATGTGATAACCATCATTGTACAGGTCAACGGCAAGCTCCGATCACGGCTGGAGCTGCCAGTTGATACCGATAAAGAGACGATTGAGCAACGAGCGCTGGATGACGAGAAGGTTCGCGCCTATCTCGACGCCCGGACACCGAAAAAGGTGATTTATGTGCCAGGGAAGTTGGTGAATATTGTTGTCTAGATGTATTAATACTGCTAAGTACTAAGTAGGGAAGCTTCTTGGCCGTTGATACATACGAGGTTGTTTTTATTGTTGGGATCTAGCCCTATTCTGGGCATGGCTTGGCCAGCAGTGCTTTCGGTTATGCAAATCCATGGTCCACTATTCGGGTTGTCATTATGCCAGACGCCATCAGTCACAGCAACTTCTAGTTTCCCCGTTGACGTAAAAGTTGCTAAAAGGTTATCATCGGTAACTCCGCCGGTATCGCGTATCTGGGCGCCGCCTTCCACGATAAGGGTTGCGGTATCGGCAACATGATCCATTGATTCCTTCTCGGCACTACCTAAGTGCTGAGTGGTAAGGTTACACCCAAATGTAACCATCGCCACGCCTACGGTCGCAGCACCCATTTTAGCTAACGTGTCGCGCCGCTTCGCTGCCTGCTCTGGTGTTTTTGGAGTTGTCTCAGCGATCCAATTGTGTAATAAATTGCTCATCGTAAAATATCCTTGCTTAGTGGTTGGGTAGCATGTCTTTAATAATATCATAAACACTTAATAAAGTCAATAACTTACTGCCGCCACCTTGTATCCCCTTGAGAAATCTATCAAAAACCGGTATAATGAAGCCCAAGTGTTACGATAAACTGAAATAAAGGAGATTTTTCTATGGCACAACCAAAAAAGCAGAGCAGCCCGCGCAAGACCGGTCTGCGTCGCAGCCACTTGGTACTGAAATTAGCACGCCGCGTCAACGGGACGTCACCAGTGAAAGTCAAGACGACCAAACGCGAGACTGGTAAGAAGAGTACAAAATAAACTAACACGAACAGGAACGTTTTTGTCATGGCTTCAAACCGTCATTTGGGACGAATCGTCGCGTTGCAGACGTTATACGAGATTGAGTTTCGCCAGGAAGTTGGCGACAGCGAGGTTGATGTCGCCGATATCTTGAGGCGCAATCTTGAGAAATACAAATGATCAGTCGATGATGTTGAGTTTGTACGAAGTCTGATCTATGGCGCCGCCACGCATAAAGCAGAGCTTGATGATAAACTTCGTCCGCTGGCGCCAGAATGGCCGATTGAGCAGATATCGCGAATTGACCGGACGGTACTACGGCTCGGGCTGTATGAATTATTGTTTTCTCGGGCGGCGGTGCCACCAAAAGTGGCTATCAACGAAGCAGTGGAACTTGCAAAAACGTTTGGTTCGGATAACTCAGGGAAATTTGTGAACGGTGTGCTCGGCACGGCGTATCGCTCCCTCCAAGAGGATGCCGATGAAGACAAGCAGCTTTGATCATATCAAGAAATATTTTGGCGGTCGCAAAAAACCGTCGATCCAAGAAATAGTTCGCGAGCCAACCGCCGGCGGCGTGGTGTTTCGACGCAATAAAAAGGGTGATGTTGAGTTTCTGCTCTACCAAGACGCGCGGGATCGCTGGACAATTCCCAAAGGTCACGTTGAACCGGGCGAGACAGCGCAGGCCGCCGCCAAGCGTGAGGTTGGCGAGGAAGCTGGCCTCAAGAATATCGAGGTGTGCGGTTGGCTGGGCAAAATTAATTTTCGCTACCGCCGACTCGATAAGTTAGTGTTGATTTCGCAGCAAGTGTACCTGATGAAGGCGCTTGATCCGGACGAAAAACTGCAAAAAGAAGACTGGATGAATGGCCTCAAGTGGTTTACCTTTCATGAGGCGCTGGACGAAATTGAGTATGAGGATATTGGCAAGTTGATTCTGCTCGCTATGAAACGAATCAGACAGGAGAATCTATAAATGAGCGGGATAAATACGGCGCCGTATCAGGAGTTTGCGCGTGAGAAGCTAGGGTTTGAGTTTACGAACCTTGAATTACTCGTGACCGCCTTAACGCATCGCAGTTATGTCAATGAGCATAGAAAATCAGTCCACGAGCATAACGAGCGGTTGGAATTCCTCGGTGATGCGGTGTTGGAGCTAGCGGTAACGGAATATTTGTTTACGCACTTTTCTGAGCCGGAAGGAGTTTTGACGGCGTGGCGGGCGGCGCTGGTGCGCACGGAAAGCATTGGTGATGCAGGCGATAAATTAGGTTATGGGCCGCTGATTCGTATGTCAAAGGGCGAGAAAAATGGCTCGGATCGGGCACATTTGCAGATCCTAGCTAATGCTTTTGAGGCGGTGATTGGCGCGATTTATCTGGAGCGTGGGTTTGAAGACGCCCGAGATTTTATACATAAGCATATTGTTGTCAAGCTGGACGGAATATTGGAGTCAGGCAGTTGGCGCGATCCGAAGTCATATTTGCAGGAAATTTCTCAGCGCGTTGACAATCAGACGCCAGTATATAAAGTTTTGGGCGAGGAAGGTCCAGATCATGATAAGATTTTCACGCTTGGAGTGTTCGTCGGTGAAACGATGATGGGGCGCGGCGTGGGTCCGTCCAAGCAGGTGGCTCAACAGCAAGCCGCCCGCCAAGCGATCGCTCGATATCGGGCAGCTAATTCTGAATAGTGATTATATCTTTTCTCAGCGCCTAATCGGTGCTATAATCAAAAGGATGAGTAACACAATTTTTAAACGTACCAAGATCCTAGCGACTGTCGGTCCGGCAACGATGAGTCAGGATAAAATTAGTCAACTTATGCAGGCCGGTGTCAATGGCTTTCGTCTGAACTTTAGCCACGGTAGTTATGATGAGCGGCGTGAGCAAATCGACTGGATTCGCACAGCCAGTCATGAGCAGGGTAAACCAGTTGCCATTCTCCAAGACCTTCAAGGTCCAAAAATCCGCCTCGGCGTTCTCAAAGATAACATGCTGACGGTGCGGACTGGTGACATGCTGACGCTTGATTCGTCGATTGCGGAACACGATGGAAGTTTCAATCTGCCTGTCCAATATAACCTCGCCGAGAAAATGAAAGTTGGCGAGCCGCTGTATATGTTTGATGGCAAGATCAAGTCGATCGTACGTGAAATCGCTGGCCCAACGGCCATCAAGGTGGAGGTGCAGAATAACGGATTTTTGATGAGCCGCAAGGGCCTGAATCTGCCAGATACCGATTTTGGTGGTGATATCTTGACGCCAAAAGATATCGCCGATATTGAGTGGGCAGCCAATCAAGATTTTGATTATGTAGCACTTAGTTTTGTACAGACAGAGGACGACATTATCGATCTGCGCTCGCGGCTGACGGCGCTGGGTTCGGATGCGTATATTATTGCCAAAATCGAGACCAAGTCAGCGATCTCTGATGAACATCTGGAGGAGATCGTCAAGGCGAGTGATGGCATTATGGTGGCGCGCGGCGACTTGGCGGTCGAGGCTGGAGCGGAGATCGTGCCAGTTATCCAACGGCGCATTATCGCTCTTTGTCGTAAATATTCTAAGCTCAGTATCGTCGCGACACAGATGATGGGCAGCATGGTTGACAATCCTGAGCCATCTCGCGCCGAAGTGAGCGACGTTGCCAATGCGGTCATCCAGGGTGCCGACACGGTGATGTTGTCGGATGAAACAGCCAACGGTAAATATCCGATCGAGACAGTGCAGGCAATGCGCCGGACGATTATGTACACTCAGGAGCATAGTGATGTCATGGCGGTTGAGTCGAGTGAGAAGCGCCGCAAGCATGACGCACTGCTAAGCTACACGGCGGCGCGGTTGGCTACTGAACTTAAGGCGCGAGCGATTGTCGCCGAAACTAGTACGGGTGCGACCGCGGTGAATGTCGGTGCCTTTCGGCCGAATATGCCGATCATTAGCGTCACCGATAGCCAAAAAACGGCCCAAAAATTAGCGTTAAGTTACGCTACGCGCTCATACGTTCGTCCAAGTGGCCTGGGTTCGGCGAATAAATTAGCAGAGGAATTGAAGGCCGAAGGTTACTTTGGCGAGGATCCAGTGACGTTGGTATTGGTCAGCGGTCATCAACCGGGCCGGCCGGGCAAGACTGACAATATCCAGATCCGGACAATGGAGTAGGACGAGAAAAGGGTGGGCGGATTTTTCAAGCAAACAATTCATGACGTTAATCTCCGCGGACTAACCGTCCTGGTGCGGGTTGATTATAATGTGCCTTTGAGCGCGACTGGTGGGATTGCCAGTGACTTACGAATTCGCGCTAGTTTGCCGACCCTGCGCTATTTACTAGAGCAACGCTGCAAGATTGTTCTGATGAGTCACCTCGGGCGGCCAAAGGGGGCCGATCCGACGTATAGCCTGCGTCCAGTGGCGCGTCGACTGGCTGAGCTGCTCGGGCGGCCGGTGCAGTTTATTGATGGCTGTGTTGGGGATAAGCTGCGTCAAGCAGTGCGACATATGGCGGCTGGCGACATACTGATGCTAGAAAATCTGCGGTTTTATGACGAGGAGTCGCGTGACGATACGGTGTTTGCCAGGGCAATTGCTCGGGCGGTGCGGCCGGATTATTTTGTACAGGATGGTTTTGCGGTGGTACATCGAGCTCACGCCAGTACCCATGCGATTACGCTATATGTTCCGGGGCTAGCCGGTGACCTGTTGGTGCACGAATATACTGTGCTAACCGCAGCGATGTCGCGTCCAGCGCGGCCACTAGTGGCGATTATTGGCGGTGTGAAAATTGCTGATAAGATTGTGCTGATTGAGCGGTTGATTGATAAGGCCGACACGATTCTCATCGGTGGTGCGATGGCCAATACCTTCCTCGCCTATCGTGGCTACAGGATGGGTCACAGTACGATTGAGCCGGATCAGGAACAAGTGCTAGCGGCCATCTACCGCCGTGCTGCTGATAAAGTTGGTGAGGAACGGGTCGATCAGTTCTTGCGGCTACCTAGTGACGTAGCAGTGGCTTTGTCACCAGAAGCATCGGATGATCGTCATGAGGTGTCGGTTGATGGGATTGGCGACGATGAGATGGCGCTGGATATTGGTGCTGAGACGATGGCGCAATTTGCTTCAGTGATTACTTCGGCGAAAACAGTCATTTGGAACGGGCCGTTGGGGTATTCGACTAACCCGTTGTTTGCTCGAGGGTCGGCCCGGATTGCCGAAGCTATCGTACAAAATCACGGCGTCACCTCAATCATTGGTGGCGGCGATACGGCGGAATTTGTCCTTGGGTGGGATGGACATGACGGCAGGCAATTTTCGCATATTTCTACTGGTGGCGGAGCCAGCCTCGAGCTGATGAGCGGCAAAAAATTACCGGGTGTGGAAAGTTTACTAGACGCACACGGACTAAAATGATACACTAAACATAAGCATTATGACGCGAAAAACACTCATCATCGGTAACTGGAAGATGAACCTCACCATGCACGAGGCGAGTTTGTATTTGCACAAGCTCATGGAGCAGCTGCCGGTACACCGCGACGTCGAGGTGGTGGTGGCGCCAACGATGTTGACACTGCAAAGTTTGAGCTTGCAAATTAAGCGTCGGATCGTCAAGCTCGCTGCCCAAAATTGCTACTGGCGCGACCACGGTCCGTACACCGGCGAAGTGCCAGCGTCGCATTTACATGGCATGGTTGATTATGTCATGATTGGTCACTCCGAGCGGCGACATATATTTATGGAGAGCGACAAGGATATTCGTTTCAAGGTGCAGGCGGCACTGCGTAATCGGCTTCAACCAATCCTCTGCATTGGCGAAACGGCGCACGAGCGGACGCTAGGTGAAACGCGTGAAGTGCTCCAGGATCAGATTGTAAACGGTCTCGCAAATATAACGGCCGAGGAAATAGATCATGTGGTGATCGCCTACGAGCCGGTCTGGGCGATTGGTAGCGGCGAGTATGCGCAGCCGAGTGACCTTGCCAAGGCGCTCAAGGTGATTCGTCAGCAAATTACGCATTTATTTGGCAAGGAAGCAGCCGAAGCGGTGCGCGTGGTGTATGGCGGCAGCGGTTCGGTTGACAACGCCGGTGATTACCTGGCGGTGGCGGGACTTGATGGACTGTTGATTGGCGGAGCGAGTCTGGACGCATATCAATTTACGGAGATAGTAAAAAAGGCGCATAAAGAATAGGGGGGGCTTATGTCAGACATTGATTTTGACGAACTTGATCGGGCGGTGACGTCACTGATGCAAAAGCGGGCAGAGAAAGAAGCGGCTCAGCAGGCGGCCGGTGTTGATACGGACGTGGCGACGTCGACGGCACCCGCGGCTAGCCCTGTTGAAGATACAGTGAAGGCGTCGTCGCCTGAATCTGTTCAATCTAGCGCCCCCGCTTCTCAGCCTGAGCCAGTAGCGACACCTCCGGTCACGTTGCCAAGCCCTCAACCCCAGCCAGTTGCGCCGCAGCCTACGGTGTCATTGTCGACGCCACCGAGCGCGTCAGCGGCTGCCGCGCCGCCGCCGATTGAGAAGCCGGAACCGACGTCGATGCAGCCGTCGCTGTCTTCGTCGGTAACACCAGTGGCCCCTGCTTCGTCAATCCTACCGTCGCCTGCCACCACGCCATCAACGCCGATTCCGCCATTGACCATCAAGCCGCTAGCGCCTTCGTCACCGACCACTGCACCAGCATCGGCGCCAGCGCCGCTGTCGACGCCCGTGTCTGCGTCTACATCTCCAACGCCAGCCATAGCAACCGTACCCGTATCCGAGCCAACGAGTACCGATACAAGCAAGCCACCAGCCCCGGCCAAGACAACGCAATCATCAGTCTCGTCGGACACTCCAAGTGCGCCGCCAGCGGCTGCAGCAACACCAGTACCGACTGCTGTCCCGATTTCTATTACAAAGCCAGAGCCAAAGTCTGTCTCGAAGCTGACGCTCGAGCCGATACCGTCGTTCAAGACAACCTCGTCGCCTGTCTCACCATCGCCTGCCTCGACACCAGCACCGTCGACCCAGTCAACAACCCTGGAGTCTAGTCATGACGAGTCACAGGGTGAGCCGCCGACCTCACCACAGAAATCATCTACCGGGGAGACGACTTCACCGTCGACGGCGGAGGCCAACGGCTTTCCACACGCTGCCTCAGATACTAAACCGGCTGTGGTATTTCCAGATATCAAAACACCAGATAAAAAGGCGGACGACCAACCCGCCTCAGACGCGCCGCAGGATAAAGTGGCCGATACGTCAGCAGTAAAACCAACTGACGATTCCTCGGATACAGAACGCGGTAACGAGTCAACTGTCGCTCCCTCACCAGCTATTTCGCGTCGACCGTCTGGTCGCTTTATGGATGTTGTGCATCCGTCATCTGTCATGCGCGGGCATAGCGTTTCTCAGCCGCGCACTGGCGTAACGCTGCAGCCGACTGGTTCGTATCTCTCCAGTCGGACTGGTAATGACGGCCAGCAGGGTGTTAACATGGCTGAAACTACTGAGGACGTGTCAAGTGATATGATGGCAGATGATAGCACCGCTCACTCATCGGTAGCTGATCGCGAGATCAAGCGTCGACCACCACGCCTCGTTCTGCAGCCCGATCCATCGCATGTGGCCGAAGGTCTGACGTCAGACAATGTGTCGCTCAATACCAAGGACGTGCCTGATTATGAATCAATGGCCAGTGAAGCCGAAGCTAGTACTGACAGCGCCTTTATCGAGGAAGGCCTACTGGCAGAGGACGCTCCGGCTAAAGCAGCCGATAGTGAAGGGCTGACCATGGATGAGTTGACGGCCGATGATGATCATCTGGTGACGGATGCGGCGACTGGAGACGAGGTAGCAGAACATCGTGATGAGGCGGCTGATACTGACATTACTGCTGATCGTACGAGCCTTGAAGCAACCATTGATGAAATTGAAGCCAGCGAGGTCAGTGAGCAACTCGACGCAGATGCTACATCGGTAGGCGCTTCGTCCAAGCAGCCCGCCGCTGATACATCGGAGCTAGACAGTGAGCTGATGGCGATCGAGTCGATGGATGAGAGTGGCGCTGAGATAGCTGGTGATGAGACGCCACGTCGACCGCACACTCCGGGCGATATTCCTCAGCAATACACCGCCGGTGACGAGATCGCACCAGATCCAGAGCCAATGTTTGATGCGGCAGCCAGCCAGCCAGCCAGCGGGGAAGCACTCCAGCCTGATAAGAAAAAATCCGGCATCGGGACGATTTTATTGATCATTCTCTTTGCCCTTATCGGCGTTGGCGGCGGTGCGGCGGCGTACTTTTTCCTGCTATACTATAAATAATGGACATCCTATCTGAGCTCAATCCTGAACAGCGGCGAGCCGTCCAGCATGATGGCGGGCCGCTGCTTATTTTGGCGGGAGCGGGGAGCGGTAAGACAAAAACCTTAACACATCGCATCGCCTATCTGATCAGCCAGCGAGGGATTTTTCCCAGCCGCATCTTGGCGGTAACCTTCACCAACAAGGCTGCTCGAGAGATGCGCCAGCGCTTGGCTGATATGCTGGGCGAAGACGCCTCGGATCGACGGTTTATGCCATGGATGGGGACATTTCATAGTATTTGTGTGCGACTACTACGGATGGACGGAGCGTCGATTGGCCTCGGTCGTAATTTTATTATTTATGATGAAGATGATCGGCTGGGTCTGATCAAGCAGCTGATGAAATCGCGTGGGCTGACTGATCGCGACATCAAGCCGCGCCGCATTGCTGCGGGTATTTCTGCGGCAAAAAATGACATGCTTTCACCCGATGAGTATATGATGCAGGCGGTCGGCCCCGTCAAACAGCAAATGGCCGAATTGTTTGCCGCATACGAGGCCGCTATGTACCGGGCCGGGGCGCTCGATTTTGATGATTTATTGCTTAAGGCGGTGGAGCTACTGCGCTCCTCGCCTGATATCCGTCATAAATGGCAGCAGCAATTTCGCCACATTCTCATCGACGAGTATCAAGACACCAACGCGGTGCAGTACGCGCTGATCAAGCTGCTAGTCGGTCCAGAGCGCAACCTCTGTGTGGTCGGTGATGATGCGCAATCAATTTATAGTTTTCGCGGCGCGGATTATACCAATATTCTTCATTTTGAGCGTGACTTTCCGGGTGCGGCAGTGATTAAACTAGAGCAAAATTATCGTTCAACGGGCGCGATTTTAACGGTGGCAAGTAACTTAATCCAACATAACACCCAGCGCACCGACAAAAACCTCTGGACAGAAGCGGTTGGCGGGATAGCACCACAGTTGTGGCAGTTATACAGCGAGGCTGAGGAGGCGCAAGCAGTGGCTGACGAAATTCATCGCCAGGCCAGGATGGGCCGAGCCTATAGCGACATAGCGGTACTGTACCGCACCAATGCCCAGAGCTACGCCATAGAGCGCGCACTGCGTCAACGGCACATCCCCTACAAAATTGTGGGCGGTCTGCGGTTTCTGGATCGAGCAGTCGTCAAGGATGTGCTGGCTTATCTCAGGTTGTTGTATCAACCTAGTGACCGTGTTAGCTTTGCGCGGATTGTCAATCTGCCGAAGCGTGGTATTGGTGCGGTGACCGTAGCGAAATTTCTCGACTGGGCCGATCAATCGGGTCGGAATATTATTGAAGGGCTGGTGGTGGTTGATGAGGCCGAAAGTTTGACTGCTCGCGCCAAGCAGTCACTGCGGGCGTTCGGTCAATTGATGCAAAAATTACAACAATTACTGAATAGCGCACCGGTCGAGGTCATTGAACAGATCATTGAACAGACCGGCTACGGCGAGGCGGTAAATGATGGTAGTGCGCAGGCTGAAGAGCGGCTGGAGAACCTCGGCGTTTTGGTGGCCGAGGCGCGCGCCTATGCTGACGTGTCGACATTTCTCGAAGATATGGCGTTGATGTCATCAAGCGATGATCAAGCGGATCAGCAGGTCACCTTGATGACGCTGCACGCTGCGAAGGGCCTGGAGTTTCCGGTGGTGTTTATGACTGGCTTGGAGGAAGGAATCTTGCCGCACGCACGGGTATTTGATAGCGGCAAGGCGGACGACATTGAGGAGGAGCGTCGCCTTTGTTACGTGGGGATTACGCGGGCTCGAGAGGCGCTGTTTGTGACCTGTGCTAGTTCACGGACGCAGTTTGGTCAAATTGGCTATAATTTGCCGTCGCGCTTTCTCGATGAGATGGGGCTGATGAGCGGCGGCCTGGATGCGCCTGCCACGCCGCCAGCTGATGAAGTGTTTTATGATGACATAGGTCTAGAGGTTGGTGATCGGGTGCGAAGCCCACAATTTGGTGCGGGTGAGTTGGTGGACGTTGACGGGATGGCGGTGACGGTGCAATTTGCTGATGGTAATACGAAAAAGCTTAATGTAGAATTCGCCAGATTAGAGAAAATTTGATATAATACATAGCAGTTTGTGGCACTGCCCACGAGCGAGATTATGGAAAAGAGTTTATCTATTCGCTACCACTCAAAGAAGATTTTTCTATTGATCGGGTTATTCGTGCTTGGAGTGACATTGATCCAGCTGGCGGATGCTGCACTGGCGCAGGGTACCGAGCGTCCATCACGGAGCGACGGCCAGCGTCTGATGAGCGTCTATGATAAGGGAGTCGAGAAAACAATTATCACTCGGGCAAAAACGGTGCGCGAGGCGCTGAAAGCGGCGCGGATTGAGGTTGACGAGCGGCGAGATGTAGTGGAGCCAGCACTTGATGAAGAGCTGGTCGTTAGTTCATATAACGTTAATATTTTTCGGGCGCGGCCGGTAACGGTAGTCGATGGCCGGGCGCGTATTCGGCTGACCACGGCGGAGCAAACCCCGGCGGCGATTGCCAAAGCGGCGGGAATTAAGCTTTATAGCGAGGATATTGTCGATATCCATGCCGCCGAAAACGTGGTTGCCAGTGGCACGAATGCAGTCTTGACCATCAAGCGGGCCACGCCGCTACAGCTCAATCTCTACGGGTCACTGGCTGAAGTACGCACCCACGCGAAAACCGTCGGCGCGCTACTCAAGGAAAAGCGTGTCCAGCTGGCCAGTAACGATACCGTATCAATGCCGCTCGAGGCGCCAATTACCAGTGGTATGCGGCTGGATGTTTGGCGCAACGGTAAACAGACAATTACCACTGATGAAGATGTCGCTTTTCCGGTTGAAACAGTGCGGGATGCCAATCGCGAGACGGGCCACAAGGAGGTGAAAGAGGCGGGCGAAAAGGGCCGGCGGACGGTGACCTATGAGATTGAGGTGCAAAATGGTAAGGAAGTGAGCCGTCGGGAGCTTGCTAGCCAGGTAACAAAACAGCCTAAAAAACAAATTGAAATTATCGGCACAAAAAATGCCGCTATGCCATATACTGGTGGCGGCAATAAAGATCAGTGGCTATCTTCGTCAAACGTCCCGCGTGACCAATGGGGTTATGCCGAGTGGCTGGTGCAGAAAGAAAGCGGCTGGAATCCAAATGCTCGCAGCCGGAGTGGCGCCTGTGGTCTCGCACAGGCGTTGCCGTGTAGTAAAGTGCCAGGAAATCCGCTTAACCCAGTCGATTCGCTGAATTGGATGCATGGCTACGTGATGAGACGATATGGCTCGTGGGAAAAAGCGGTGGCGCACAGCAAGGCCAGAGGGTGGTACTAGTAATTATTAGATAAATGTGGTATAATACGTCCGTTAATTAGGTACTAGAGCAGAATGATGAACTGGTGGAAATGGCAAATGGAGAAAGGCTGGCGGCCAGTTGTTCTATTGGGCTGCTTCATGGCTTTCGTGGCCGGTGCGGTTGGCCTGCTGCTATCTCAACCTGCCCAAGCACAAGATAATCACGCCCAGTCGTCAGCGGAGCGGCTGGTGACGATTCGCGACCGCGGCCGCGAGCAGACGATCATGACCCGAGCACGCACTGTACGCCAGGCGTTACAGCTGGCGCGGGTAACGGTTGATGAGCGGCGTGACGTTGTTAAGCCAGACATTGATATGGAGCTGACAGGAACAACATTTACGGTGACAATTTTTCGGGCTCGGCCGGTAACGGTCATTGATGGTTCGCGGCGCTCACATATTACCACGGCGGAGCAGACGCCGCAGCGAATCGCCAAAGCGGCGGGGATCACGCTATATGTCGAGGATAAGGTTGAATTTATGACGAGCGATAATATGCTGCTGGATGGGACAAACGTGCTGATGAATATTACCCGTGCGCCACTGCGAACCGTGACCGAGGAGGTTGACATTGACTTTCCTGTGGAGCAGATCAAGGATGCGAATCAGCCGATTGGTTTTAAGGAGATCAAGCAGCTGGGCGAAAAGGGTATTCGTACCGTGACTTACCAGGCCCAGGCCGAGCGCGGTGTTGAGATCAGTCGTAAAGAAATAGATAGTCGCATCAGCAAACAACCTAAAAAGCAAATCGAAGTGATCGGCACCAAGCCTAAAAATCCGTTAACCAAAGGCAAGGGTGCGCAAATATTTACCGACTCCAAGGGTGTGGCGCACCGCGAGACTTATTATGATTTACCGATGAATATTGTTGCTAACGCTTGCGGCGGCGGTGGCTACACGGTGCGGGCGGACGGCGCCAAGGTGGACAAGGACGGCTATATTTTAGTAGCGGCAAATTATGGTAATTATCCGCGCTGCTCAGTAGTAGAAACCAGCATGGGTCCTGGTAAAGTGTATGATACCGGCGGTTTTGCGGCTCGGCATCCGCATGGGTTTGATCTGGCGACTGACTGGACTAACGGGGACGGGCGTTAGATGGCGTCAACTCGCGGGCCGAAAAAAGAATTAGGCCAGCATTGGCTGCGCGACCCAGAAATCTTGGCGGAGATTGCCGAGGCAGCGGAACTGAGTAAAGATGATGTGGTTTTGGAAATTGGTCCGGGACTTGGCACATTGACCAGCCGGTTGTTGGCGCGAGCTCAGCGCGTAGTGGCGGTCGAGTTTGATGGGGATTTGGCGCGCAAGTTACCGGGGCAATTTCCTGGCAAAAATCTGGAAGTGATTAACGAAGATATTTTGCAATTTGATTTGAATCAATTACCAACTGGCTATAAAGTAGTCGCCAATGTGCCGTACTATATTACTAGCAAAATTGTCGAGAAGTTGATGACGGCGGAAAATAAACCGAACTTGGCGGTGCTGTTGGTACAGAAAGAGGTTGCCCAGCGTATCGCGGCCGAGCCTGGCGAAATGAGTATTTTAGCGGTTAGCGCGCAGCTATTTGCTGAGGCAGAACTCGATATTGAAGTACCGCGGCAATTTTTCACGCCGCCGCCAAAAGTTGATTCGCAGGTGGTGGTGCTAAGAATCCGTACTGAACCATTGGTCGCCGCTGAAAATCAAAAAGATTTTTTCCGTGTCGTCAAAGCTGGTTTTTCAGCTAAGCGTAAAAAATTGCGTTCCAGCTTGAGCGGCGGACTGGGCGTCAGTAAAGCTAGCGCCGAACAGTTGCTGAAAAAGGCTAACATTTCGCCTGATGTTCGTGCTGAGGATTTGGCGATTGACGATTGGCAGCGGCTGCTCAAAGAATGGCGGGCGCGATGATTGCGGCAGATCAGCCGACATGTTTTGACGATAGTCTGCTTGTGGCAATGTCGTCACGATCAGATGGGACCATGCTCGATCGTTCAGCTAGCAGGCACGCCCCACAAGTAGTTGCTAATCGGCGAAAGTTTTGCCAGCAACTAGCCGTGCCATATGAAGATGTGGTGTTCATGAGCGTGCTTTACCTGACGGGTCGGCGCTATGATTGTATCGTTGAAGTAGATGCGGCAGCTACGGCGCGGCATACCCCGGATGTAGTAGCGGATGCACTAGTCACGCGCACACCGGGCGTGGCGCTAATGCTGACCGAAGCTGACTGTGTCGCTGTAGTGATGTATGATGTGATCAAGGGACTATTGGCGTTACTTCATTTGGGGCGGCATTCGACGGTGGCAAATTTGATGCAGCGGATGGTCGAAAAATTTATCCACGAAGGATCAAAACCCGAAGATATTATCGTGTGGATGAGTCCGAGTGCACAACAATCAACCTATGTAATGAAATACTTTGATCAGGCAACTGATCCGGTGTGGCAGCCATTTTATGAAAAACACCACGACGGCTACTATTTAGATATGCAGGGGTACAACGCTTCTATTTGCCAAAGAGCAGGCATATCGCCGAGCAATATTCATATCTCACCAATTAACACCATGACCGATCCGCATTATTTTTCGCATGCTCAAGGCGACACAACGGGCCGGACTGCAGTGGTAGCAATGATGCGCGGGTGAGCCCTCGGCGAACGCATATCGGTGAAAATTATTCCAGATAATGATACAATGAGTAGCATGACTAAACAACACGCCTATATCACTACTGCTATTCCTTATGTCAACGGTTTGCCGCACATTGGGCACGCCATGGACTACATGTTGGCGGACGTGTGGACGCGCTATCAACGGCAAAACGGCCGCGAGGTGCGTTTCCAGACGGGCGTGGATGAGCATGGCAATAAAATTGCCGCCAAGGCTGCCAGCCAAAATCAGACACCGCAAGCCTACGTCGATCAAATGCATGGCAATTTCCAGAACATGATTGCCGAGTTGAATATTTCGGCGACGGATTTTATCCGCACGACTGACCCGCATCATGTTAGTGCGGTGCAGTACATTTGGCAGAAGCTGGCTGCGGCTGGCTATATCTACAAAGGCACCTACGAGGGTTGGTATTGCCAGGGTTGCGAGGCATTCGTCACTGACAAAGAAGCGGCTGAAAATAATGGTATTTGTCCTGACCATCAGTCGCCATACCAACGGTTGAGCGAAGAAAATTATTATTTTAAGACCAGTGCTTTTTCGGAGAACATTCGCCAGGCTATTGAATCAAACAAGATGAAAATTGTGCCAGAATTCCGTAAAAAAGAGTTTTTGGAATTGATGAAAGATGGCTTGAAAGACGTGTCAATTTCGCGTCCACGCAAGAACCTCAGCTGGGGCGTGCCGGTGCCAGGCGATGATACGCAGATGATGTATGTCTGGTTGGATGCGCTGAGTAATTACATCACAGTCATTGGTTATCCTGATCGTCCAGAGGAATGGCAGGCGTTTTGGCCAGCAAATGTACAGGTGATCGGTAAGGATATCCTTCGTTTTCACGCCGGGATTTGGCCGGCGATGTTAATGGCGCTGGACTTGCCACTGCCAAAGGTGCTATTAGTTCATGGCTTTATCAACGTTGGCGGCACCAAAATGAGCAAGAGTCTCGGTAATGGTGTTGGTCCGGTTGATATCATCCCGCACTATGGTGTTGAGGCTTTCCGCTATTATTTCCTGCGCCACGTGCCAACTCAGGACGATGGCGACTTTACTTGGGAGAAGTTTGAAGCGGCTTATAACGGTGAGCTGGGTAATGATCTGGGTAATCTGGTGCAGCGGGTGGCAAAGATGGTGCAGAGTTATCAAGCCGGCGTTATTGGCGATGCGCCGCAGTCTAAGCACGATATGGGGCCGTACCGTGCCGATATGGAGTCTTTGAATTTCAATCTAGCGATTGATGAAATTTGGCAGATTATCCGTTCATTGAATCAGTATATTGAGCGCGTGCAACCATGGCAAGTTGCTAAAAAACGCGATAAAGACCCAGAGGCGGAAGCGCATTTGGGCGAGATTTTGGCGCATGCCTGCGGCACATTGCTGCAAGTGTCTGACATGCTACGACCATTCATGCCGCAAACTGCCGAGAAAATTCACGACATGTTTGCCAGTGGCGTCGTGCCGTCAGAGCTGACTCCATTATTCCCGCGCAAATATCTACATACGCCCGATCCGCGCGCGCCAAAAGCAGAAGCCCAGGGCAAATAATAATGAGTCTGACGGCGGAGAATAGTATGGCGGCAGACTTACGCTTGATTGATTCGCACTGTCATCTGCATGATACCGAGTTTTTCGCGGACAATCGCGAGGAATTATACCAGCAGTCAATTGCAGCGGGTATCGGCATGATTTGCGTTGGCACTGACGAGCGCAGCAGCCGACAAGCAGTGGAGTTTGCCGCGAATCGCGACTATACTTGGGCGGCAGTTGGCGTTCATCCGCATGACAGCAAAGATGGCTGGGGCGAGGTGGAGCGACTACTGAAAGCCAGGACAGAGGATTCACCAATTGTGGCGATTGGCGAGATTGGGCTTGATTATTATTACAATCACAGCCCGCGCGATGTGCAGATTCAGGCACTGGAGGCGCAGCTGCAGTTAGCGGTGGATTATAATCTGCCGGTTAGTTTTCATGTGCGTGATGGTGCGCCTGACCAGCCGTCGGTATGGGATGATTTTTGGCCGATTTTTGATAATTTTCATGGCCTGCGCGGTGTGCTGCATAGTTTTACCGACACGCGCCTCAATTTAGAGAAGGGGTTTGCTCGCGGATTGTACGTTGGTTTGAATGGAATTAGCACGTTCACCAAAGACCAAGCGCAGCAGGAATTATTCGCCTCGATTCCGTTGGAACGATTATTATTAGAGACCGACGCGCCATTCTTGACACCGAAGCCATTTCGTGGTAAGCTGAATAAGCCAGAATATGTGGAGTTGGTGGCAAAGTATTGGGCGGCGGAGCGCAAGCTAGTGCTTCACGACCTCGAAAAAGTAGCGACCGATAACACGGTAAAACTTTTTGGCTTGTAATAGTGGAGAGATAATGAATCAGCAGCCAAGACCAATCACAGAAATGATGTCGATTCAAAAGGCGCGGGCCGAAGCGCTGGATTTGGCGACGCAAGCACACCCAGAGCGATCACAGCGAGTGGCGCCGCGTCTATCCGAAGCGGCGGTGCGCGGTAGTGCCGAGGTGGTGGCTGATACGGCCGAGCCGGCAAAGATATCGCTAGAGGAGCGACGAAGACTGGAGAGCTGGGTTGAGGAATGTTTGCAAACTGTTACAGCAATTGGTGAGTGCATTGGGGAGTATCGAATGAAGCATAATGCGATCGCGGCACAAGCTTTCGACGCGTCTGACGCCATGCCAAAGGATCATAGAAATAATTATAGACGAGCAGCCTGAAAGGAGGTGATTTATGCCAACGATTCTCAAAAAAGCCCTTGGTCTCGTCTTGGCGGATAACACGCGTCTTTCACGTTCGCCTAAACCAGCGAAGTCTGCTCACGCTACTTCGGCGCCAAAGGTCCCGAAATCAACGCGTTCACTGCTGCGACTCACTCGTAAAGATCGGCCACTGAAGAAATTGACTGAGCGCGAGCTGATTCAGCTGGAGAGTGAAATTGGTGCAACGATTTTTGGTGAAAAGCCGGCTCACGTCGTCCGACGGACGTTCTTTAACCTCGATAAAACGACGTGGATTTGGCATGAAGAAGTGATGAGTAAGGACGGCAAGCGCCATGAGCTGACGACGCGTTACGAGGTGCAGTCGAAGGGTATCTTGAAAATTCAGCCTAATTATCAGTATAACTACCTCGAAGGGCAGGAATTACAAAACTTTGTGCTGGCGGTTAATGAATATCATGAACGGGTGGCACGCCAGCTATATAATCGCGATCCGAAAACTGGACAGTTGGTGTAGTCGCCGTCTGGGCTGCTTGGTATAATAGTATGTGTGGAATCCTCTATGATATATCTTGATCACGCTGCTGCTACGCCGATGGATCCGTTGGTGATTGAAGCGATGCAGCCGTATTTTTCTGAGAAGTTTTTTAACCCGTCCAGTCCATATGCGCCGGCGGTCACCGTCAAGCGTGACTACCGCGAGGCAAAGTCGCGTATCGCGCGGGTGCTGGGCGTGGGTGCGGATGAATTAGTGATGACGGCTGGCGCCACGGAGTCAATCAATCTGGCATTTACTGCGGCGGGTGGCGTGAGTTTAGTCTCGGCTATCGAGCATAGCTCGGTTATCAATTCTGCAAAAGCGCGCTCGTCTGTTCGGCTCATCCCACCGATGAAAAACGGACGCATCGATCCGCAGGCCGTTAAAAAACTGCTGACGCCAGACGTTAGTTTTATGAGTATCGCGCTGGCGAATCATGAACTCGGATATATTCAGCCCGTTGAAGAAATTGCGGAAGTTGTGAGACTCGAGCGCGTGCGGCGCCAAGAAAATGGCGAATCAATGCCGCTTATATTTCATACCGACGCCTCGCAGACCGCAGCGCTAATGGATGTGAAAATTAAGCGGCTGGGCGTTGATTTGTTGACGCTATCGGCGGCAAAAGTTTACGGGCCGAAGCAGGTTGGTTTGCTATGGATACGGCCGGGCGTCAAGCTACAGCCAAATATCGTTGGCGGCGGTCAGGAGGCGGGCCTGCGTAGCGGCACGGAAAATGTGGCTGGTGTGGTCGGCTTTGCGGCGGCGCTGGAGTTAGCTACCAAGCGTCGCAGCGGTGAAGTAAAACGGCTGCGAGGACTGCGTGATACGTTAACAAAAAAACTATTACCGGCTTTCCCTGACATGATTATTTCTTCTGATCAGAAAAAATCCTTGGTTAGCTTTCTCAATATTTCATTTCCTGGTGTTGACGCCGAACGATTAGTGTTTTTACTGGAAGCGCGCGGCGTGCTGGTGGCGACGGGTAGTGCTTGTGCGGCTAATTCGGGGACACGATCACACGTTTTGTCGGCGATTGGGCTAAGCGATGCGGCGATTGACGGTAGTCTGCGGCTGACGTTGGGGCGGTTGAACGATGAAGCACAAGTTATGAGGGCGGCGGACGAGATTGTTACTGCAGTGCGTACAGAGCAGGAGCGGATGCGATGATTCATCGGTTAATTGGCCTGGTGTTAATTGCGGTCGCGGTTATTGTCGGCTTGAGTTATTATTTGTCGCCGGATGACCTGAAAGATTGTCTGCGCCCGGGCTCAGGGCAATGCCAGAAAGCGGGCGCGATCATTGTTATCAGCGGCGGCGATACCGAAGCGCGCACGGCTGAGGCAGTTAAATTATATCAAGCTGGCTGGGCGCCAACTGTCATTTTATCTGGTGCTGCGGCTGATAAATCCGGCCCGTCTAACGCCGCCGCCATGAGAAAACAAGCCGAAGCGGCGGGTGTGCCAGCTGCGGCCTTGGTGATGGATGAACGTTCAGAAACCACCAAGCAGAATGCCCAGGAAGTGGCGAGTATCATAGCGCAGCGCGGCATCAAGCGTGTCATTCTGGTCACCAGCGGCTACCACATGCGGCGGGCACTGGCTGAGTTTTCAGCGCAACTGCCGAATGTTGAGCTGCGGGCACGTCCGACAACGCACGACAAGCATTGGAGTACATGGTGGTGGTTGACACCGTGGGGCTGGTGGCTGGCGGTCGGCGAATTGCTGCGGATCGGTTTGTTTGCACTGGGAGTGTCGCGCTGATGGCTCGGGTGTTCGTCGGTATGTCGGGCGGCGTTGATTCGTCGGTAGCGGCAGCGCTACTAGTCGAGCAAGGCCACGAGGTGACCGGCGTGTATATGAAAAACTGGTCGGAAAATTTACCGGGTATGCACTGTCCGTGGGCGGAAGATGTGGCTGATGCCAAGCGCGTGGCAGTGGGGCTGGGAATTGATTTTCAGGTGTTTGATTTCCAAAAAGAGTATAAGCAAAACGTCGTTGACTATATGATCCGCGAATATCAAGCAGGTCGGACGCCAAACCCTGATGTGATGTGTAATCAAGAGGTGAAATTTAAGTTATTTTTAGAGGCGGCGTTGGCGGCGGGTGCGGAGTATATTGCGACGGGGCATTATGCGTGCACTTTTCTTCCCGCGGGTCCTGTCGCTCGGTCCGCCCCTGAAAATTTTTCAGATGAGCTGAAAACATTTTCGGGCGCTACCCCGCCTCGCGCCACCCGCAGAGCGGATTCTTGTTTGAGCGAGGGTCGGTTACTCCGTGCTCGTGATGATAACAAAGACCAAACTTATTTCCTGTACCGCGTAACGTTCGAGGCGCTAGCGAAAACTATGTTTCCGCTCGGCGATTTTACCAAGGCTGAGGTGCGCCAGATGGCTAAGGAGCGGGGTTTGTGGACCGCCAGCAAAAAGGAATCGATGGGGATTTGCTTTGTTGGACAAGTGGGGATTCGCGAGTTTTTGTCAGAATATGTTGCAACGAGCCCGGGCGATATCATCGATCAGCAATCAGGCGCGGTTGTTGGGCGGCATGACGGGGCGATATTTTATACCCTGGGGCAGCGCCATGGCCTGAATGTCGGTGGCGGCTTGCCGTACTATGTCGTCGGTAAGGATATGGCAAAAAACGAAGTTTATGTATCGCGCTCAATTGATGATGGTAATTTGTGGCGGAAAGAGTTGACACTGGCTGACGTTCACTGGATTAACCAGCCGCCAAAAGGCGATACCTGTCAAGTTCGGGTGCGGCATCGGGCGCCGCTCATTAATGCGGAGATTGCGCGTGTGAATTATGATGATGGCGAGAAAGTGACGGTTGTCTTGTCCGAGCCGCAGCGCGCCGTTGCGCCGGGTCAGTCAGCCGTGATATATGACGGCGAGGAATGTTTGGGCGGCGGGATTATTTGCTAAACTAGCTGCTACTGAGAAGCATACTTGCGGGCCTTCATTCATCATAGCCTCGATAAACATACCGCGGTTAGGAATTTGATCAAACAATTGTTTTAGGCGTTCAAAATTTTCTTCGTGTTCGACGATACTTTGGGAAAAACGAGCTTTAGCGATTGATCCTTTCTCTCAGACATTGCGCAACGTCAGGATCTTCAAGCTGACGCTTTTCTTTTTCTGCTCTGTCAGACACGGCTTTTATCGGATCATCAGTAATTAAATCATACGCTTAGCGATTGCTTGAAGTTTCTGTGATAGATTCATGCGCTCATGAAAATCGTAGCCCTGTTCTTCAAAACGCATCAACTGCTGGTAGTCAAATATGTTATCTAACATATAGACGACTAGTTTTGAATAATCCCCTCTAAGGTCATCTTCATTAACAGAATCATCGTTAATTGTCATATTCTGTAAATCGTAGAAAAATAAGCGCATCGATCCGTCCGGTAAGGCGGCAAATGATATGCTGTCTCGCGACAGGACGATTCCCGATTGTGTGAGCGTGGCGATATCGGCGCCAAAACCAGTGATACAGGAAGAAATATCTGAAAAATGTTCAATGTGAGAAAGTGGACCGTGTGTATATGTCTGTGTTCCATCCTTGCTGTCAAAGACCCTAAAAGGAAGATCAGAAAACGGTGTCATACTTAGTGCTGGTAGCTCTTGACCGTTTATAGTAGTGGTTATTATTTCGTATTCAGGAACAGTGAGAAGTCCTAATTCAGACAGTAGTTTCGCGTTTTCGGGTTCTTGTAATACACTGTTCCATTTCTCTGCCTGTGTATCGGGATCGTCAATACTATTCGGTATCGCCAGCGCCCTTCTTTTTCCATTAATGATTGCGTCAAATACTGTTTTTGAGCCGCCTTCGCCAAGTAGACCCAAAATAATAAAATCTGTATCATCGATTTCTCTTGGTTGGATATGTTCATGTGGCATATTTGGATATTATAACAGATAGACATAAAAAGTCAATAGCAGGCTCAAGACAGAATTGACGTACATAGCGAAATAGTGTACACTCTCTAGGAGTAATACATTAATCAAAGAGTTGTAAGAAAAGGAAGAAATTACACATGCTAGCAATTCGTTTGCAACGGTTGGGTCGCAAGGGTTATCCGGTGTACCGCCTGGCAGTACAAGAGGCGCAGCGCCATCCATCAAGCGGTCGCGTGGTCGCGTATGTCGGCAGCTACAATCCACACACTAAAGCAGCAAATATTCAGGCTGAATTAGCACAGAAATATCTGGACAATGGTGCCCAGCCAACACCGCGTGTTGTTAAGTTATTGAAAGAAGCTGGCGTCGCCTTGCCAAAGTGGGTTAAAGAGCCAGCTGCTGATAGGCACAAAGCCATCCGCAATCCAGAGAAGCTTCGTAAAAACCAGCCAAAAGAAGAGCCAGTTCAGTCAGATACTGATGAGTCAGGCGCTGAGTAATACGACGTGATAAACTGAGACATTTCCCGCCCGCGATGAGGGCGGGATTTTCTTGACAATGGAGGGCCTAATCGCGTATTATTTGAGGTAATAGTACAACGAAATAACATGAACATAATAGGGGGTTTATGAAATATTTACAACAACGCGGGCGCTTGCTGCCGATGCTAACGGCAGGGGTTATCACGCTCGGTGTTAGCGGCCTGACGCTACTTGCGATGACGCAGCCAGCGAAAGCTGATCCAATTAACAATACTGATTTTGTCATGACGATTGACACCACGAAACCGGGCGTATCAAACACCGATCAATTTACTATACCGGTGACAGGCGGGGGATATAATTATACGGTCGACTGTAACAATGACGGTATTCCTGACGCTGTGGGCGTGACGGGTAGCCACACCTGCACATACAGCGATGAGGGTCGTCACACAATTCGTATCGGCGGTACATTCCCGCAGATTTATGTGAATAATGCCGGTGATCGTTTGAAAATCATGTCAGTTGACCAGTGGGGAACGGGCGTGTGGCGCAGCATGGACTCGGCGTTTCGGGGCGCTGAGAATATTGACGTCAAGGCGACTGACGTGCCAAATCTCACGAACGTAACGAGCTTACAGAGCATGTTCGACACGGCTCACTCGCTCAAGGGTGAGGGTGCCAACTGGCAATGGAATACATCAAATGTGACGACAACTGCTAATATGTTCCATGGCGCCGGACAGTTTAACCAAAACATCGGTTCGTGGAACATGGGAAATGTGACGAGCGCTGGTCATATGTTTGCGTATGCGGGAGCGTTCAATAATGGTGGCAGTTCGTCAATTGCCAGCTGGAATACTGCAAAACTTGAATACGCTGATAGTATGTTCGAGTGGGCAAATTCGTTTAATCAGCCGATCGGGCTGTGGAATATGACGAAAGCACATGCTATGGTACGGATGTTGGCTAATGCGCGGGCATTCAACCAGTCGCTGGCTGGCTGGCAACTGACCTCGCTGCAGGACGTTACGGGTAATCCGTATGCTGGTGGGGCGAATATGCTTGATAATACGGCGCTATCGGTGCAAAATTACGACGCAACACTGGCTGCCTGGAATAATGCAGTACTCAAGTCACCAGTGACGCTGGGTGCGGCTGGCCTGAAATATTGTACGGCGGAGGCGGCGCATGCAGCGCTGCAAAAGACAGTGGCCGACGGTGGTCACGGCTGGACGATCAATGGCGATGCCAAGCAGTGCCCGACCTACACGCTGACGTTTAATACCGGCTCAGGCTCACCGGTACCATCTCAAACGGTCGCCTACACTGCCAAGGCGGTGCGGCCGGCTGATCCGACGCGGGCTGGCTATACCTTTGCTGGGTGGTACGCTGATCCAACTTATCTGATGCAATGGGACTTTAACGTCCATACGATGCCAAATTCTAACTTCACGCTATACGCTAAGTGGAACGCTGTGCCAACAGCGCCGGGTAATCCAGGTGCTCCTAACCAGCCGGGTCAGCCGAGTCAACCAGGGCAGCCGGGCGCTTCGCAAGGCCGAGCGGGCAGTCAACTAGCTGATACCGGTACGAGTTTGCTGGTAGCGATCGGGGCTGGTGTTGCTGCCATCATCAGCGGTGCAGTGCTGATGATGCGGAAAAAACGCTCATAAAGATCCAGAGTATCTGAGGCGACTTGTGCTATAATTGCTCCTATGAACGCTCAAGAAATTCGCCTCAAATATCTCGACTTTTACAGCAAACAGGCTCACGCAGTCATCAAGCGCGCGCCGCTGATTCTAACCGACGATCCGACAACGCTATTTACCGGTGCGGGTATGCAGCCGATGATCCCATATTTACTCGGTGAGCCGCATCCTGAGGGTAAGCGAATCGCTGATTCACAGACGTGCTTGCGAGCGCAGGATATTGATGATATCGGTGATAACCGTCACACGACGTTTTTTGAAATGCTCGGCAACTGGAGCTTGGGTGATTATTTCAAAAAAGAGCAGATCAATTGGATGTGGCAATTCCTGTCCGAAGAGGTTGGGCTGGACATGAACCGGATTTATATCACCTGTTACATTGGTGATGAACGCTACAATATTCCTAAGGATACCGAGGCAGCGGAAATCTGGGCGGAGCTATACGAAAAAGCAGGCCTGAGCAGCGGTCAGGCCGATATTGGTTCGGAAGAAGCCGGTTATGCGCGTGGCATTTACCCGGGCGAGCGGATTTTCTTTTATGATGGCAGTAAGAACTGGTGGAGCCGTAACGGCGGGCCAGAAACCACGCCGATTGGTGATCCGTGCGGGCCGGATAGCGAGATGTTTTATGAGTTTGACTTCATTGAGCACGATCCGAAGTTTGGTAGGCACTGTCATCCGAATTGTGATTGCGGTCGCTTTATGGAGATCGGTAACAATGTCTTTATGGCCTATAAAAAGGTGGCGGACGGCGTGTTTGAGCCACTAGAAAAGCCAAACATTGATCATGGTTCGGGTCTGGAACGAATTGCGGCGGCCGCTAATAACGACCCTGATGTCTTCAAGATTAGCTTGCTGTGGCCAATCGTCGAGAAATTGCAGGATTTGAGCGGTAAAAAGTACGCGTCACATACCGAAAGTATGCGGGTAATCGCTGATCATCTGAGGGCCGCTACCTTTATGGCGGTCGATGGCTGCGTGCCGAGCAATAAGGAACAGGGCTACGTGATGCGCCGCTTACTACGCCGGGCGATTCGCTATAGTTTTGACCTGGGGATCGAGCAGAATTTCCTGGAGGAAGTCGTACCAGTAATCGCTGATTTATATGAAGCGGATTTCCCAGAAGTTAAGGAAAACCGCGAGAGTATCATCGCTGTTCTCGTTAAGGAAGAAAAAGCCTTCCGTCAGACGCTGCGTAAAGGCTTAAAACAAATGCAGCAGTATATCGACGATGGTTTGACTGGCGAAGAACTATTTACACTGTACGATACCTTTGGCTTTCCGGTGGAGCTGAGCACTGAGGAGGCGTATAAACAAGGCATCAAGCTTTCTGATAACTGGCGCGCTGAATTTGATGCTAAGATGGACGAGCAACGCCAACGCTCCAAGACAGCACGCAAGGGGCAATTTAGCGGCGGCCTGGAGGGGCACGATCCGATTCATCTCAAGTATCATACGGCAACGCATCTGTTGGGAGCGGCACTACGCAAAGTCCTCGATGCGCCGGATTTGCAGCAGCATGGTAGCAATATCACGGCTGAGCGCCTGCGCTTTGATTTCAATCACCATAAATTGACGCCGGAGGAAAAGCAGGCGGTGGAGGATCAAGTTAATGCCTGGATCGACGCTGATTTGCCAGTCAGCTTTGCCGTCTATCCGACTGACGAGGCGCTAAAAATGGGTGCAATCGGCGCCTTTGGCGAGCGCTACGGTGATACGGTGAAAGTCTATTCCATTGGCGAGGGTGACAATATCATTAGCTTTGAAGTCTGCGGCGGCCCGCACGTCGAGCACACGGGTATTTTGGCTGAGGGCGGCAAGCGCTTCACCATCACCAAAGAAGAGGCGAGCGCTGCTGGGATTCGGCGGATTAAGGCGATACTTGACTGAGGCTGGTTAATTATCCTAGTAAAAAACTAGCCAATCCACACTCAAATGGTATATAATCATAAAGACTATGGTGTTAGATAGGCTTTTCAAGAAGACAGACAAAGATGAACACCAGTACCTGGTCGGTCTCGACATTGGTACGGAGTATATTAAGGCGCTGATTGCCGAGATCAAGGATGATGATATCGAGATTATCGGGGTTGGTCGGGCGCAGCAGAATTTGGGCGACATGCACCAAGGCGCGATCGCTGATATCGCCGGTGTGGTGACTAATTGTGAGGCGGCGCTGACCGAAGCTGAGGACAAGGCCGGTGTTCAGGCCAAGCGGGTGATCATCGGTATCGCCGGTGAGCTGGTCAAGGGCGTAACCAACACGATTCGCTATCGCCGGCCGCAGCCTGATAAGCCGCTGGACGTTGCTGAGATGGAATTCATCATCGAGAAGGTACAGGAACGGGCGCAGGGCAAGGCGCAGGCGCAGATTGCGCTGGAGACTGGCAACGAGGATGTGGAAGTAAAGCTGGTGAATTCAGCGCTAGTCAGTATTCATATTGATGGCTACAAGGTGTCGAACCCGATCGGCTTTCAGGGGCGGGACGTGGCAGTGCAGATTTATACGGCATTTGCGCCGATGGTGCATATCGGGGCACTGGAAAAGGTGGCTGATGAGTTAGCGCTGGAGCTAATCGCCGTGGCGGCCGAGCCGTTTGCAGTCAGCCGAAGTGTGCTCGGTACGGATGCGAATTCTAATTTTACGGCGATTTTGATCGACTGCGGTGGCGGCACGACTGATATTGCGGTCGTCAATGACGGCGGCGTTGAGGGTACCAAGATGTTCGGTATCGGTGGACGGAGCTTTACGCGGATGATTGCGGCGGATCTTGACCTGGGTTACAAAGAGGCGGAAAAGCTGAAGGTAAACACTGATAATGGCTACATCAAACCAACACTCAAGCGCAAACTTGACGAAGCGATTGATAAAACCCTTGAGGTATGGCTGTCGGGTGTTGAGCTGGCGCTTGGCGATTTTGACAGCGTTGATCATTTGCCGAACCGAATTTTGTTGTGTGGCGGCGGTGCGAGCTTGCAGCAGCTCGTTGATGCATTGGCCAATCAGCCGTGGTACAAGGAACTGCCGTTTACGAAAAAGCCAACCATTCAGCATATCAAGCCCTCTGATGTCATCGGTATCACTGATACGACTGGTGATATCACGGATCACACATTTATCACGGTGATGGGCCTGCTGCGGGTTGGGTATGATACAATGGTAAGTAATCAAGACGCTCATGGCTTGATGGATAAAGTTAACCGATTACTTAAAATATAGATGAATAAAGATGTTATTTACATTGACGTCGAAGATGATATCACTGCCATTGTTGGCAAGATAAAGGCGTCGAAGGAGCGAATTATCGCGCTGGTGCCACCCAAACGAGTTGGCGCGCTGCGTAGCGCGGTCAATATGCGGCTGATCGCTCGGACGGCTACGTCGGTTGGTAAGCGGGTGGTGTTGATCACCGGTGATACGATTCTGTCTGGCCTAGCGGCGGCGGCCAAGATTCCGGTGGCCAAGACACTCCAGAGCAAACCAGAAATGGCCGAGGTGCCGGTACTGAAGGTGGACGACGAAAATGACGTCATTGATGGGCGCGAGCTGCCAGTCGGCGAGCTAGAAAAGAGCGCGCAACCTGTTAATGAAACGGATAAAGCGATTGATTCGGCCATCGCTGATTCATCCAAAAAACAGGACGACGAAATGCCAAAACCGGCGGATAACGCTAACAAGAACAAGACAGCACCAAAAGTCCCGAACTTTAATCTATTTCGTAAAAAATTCCTACTGATCGGTGGTGCCGCGCTACTGCTCATCGGGTTTTTGGTATGGGCGATTTGGTTTGCGCCACGTGCGCGAGTGATTATCACGGCCAAGACGACGACCGTGACGGTAAATAAGAAAGTGACGCTCAGGACTGACGGGACGACCGATCCGACTGCTGACATGATCAAGGCCCGTCGGCAGGAGCAAAAAGCAGAGTTGTCCGTTGAGTTCTCGGCGACTGGCAAGAAGAAAGTTGGTGAGCGGGCCAAGGGTAAGCTACGTGTCGCGACTGATTCTATTAGCCTGCTGGATAAGACCATTCCGGCAGGGACGTCGATTCGTACGAGCGGTGGGATGACCTTTACGACTGATAGCGCGGTGACGTTTAGTCGCTCCAATGCCTCGGGCTCAACGGTCATGGTGACGGCTGCCAATATCGGGGCGGAATATAACGGTGAAAGTGGTTCGGTATCGGGAATGCCATCAGGAGTTAACGCGACACTCGTTGGCGAGACTTCAGGTGGTAGTAGTCGTGAGGTGACGGTGGTTAGTAGCGACGATGTTAAGCGTGCCGGCGACTTATTGAACGAAAAAAAAGCCGACTCTCTTCGTGGCAAGGTCGAGCAATCATTCGGCGGTTCAACGGTTACTATCAAAGAAAGCTATCAAGAACAGCGTAGTGCGCCAACTCCAAGTGTCGCCGTCGATAGTGAAGCGACTGGTGCAGTGACGCTTAAAACAGTGGTGACCGCCTCGATGGTTGGTATCGAAAAATCAGAGCTAAGCACCTACCTCAAGGCGACCGCCAACAAGGAACTAGAGGGCAAGCAGTCACAAAAGATCTATAAAGATGGTGTTGATAGCGTGCAGTTTGCGCAGTTCAGTGGCCGGGGCAGCAACTTCATTGCTCACATCACTGCCAATGCCGTCGTCGGCCCAACCATTGATGAGGAAAAGGTCAAGGAGCAGTCGCGCGGTAAAAGTTATGGCGACATCCAGTCAGCGCTCGAAGCCATCAAGGGTATCGAAAATGTTGATGTGAAATTCTCTCCGTTCTGGGTGCGCACCGTACCAAATGATACCAAACGAATAAGCATCGAATTCAAGCTCAATGAAAGCTAAAAACTTTCTAGCGCTAGATGTGGGCGAGAAGCGGATCGGTCTGGCGATGGCCGATTCGCAGGTGCGGATCGCGGTGCCGTTTGGTTGGGTGGCCCATGACGAGCGGGTCATGGAGGAACTGGCAGAGATCATGCTGCGGCACGATATCTCGCTGGTGGTGGTCGGCTATCCGCGTAATCAATCCGGCGAGCCAACACAGCAGACGGAGTTTGTGGTTGATTTTGTCAGACGCCTGGGTCAGCTAGACATTGATGCTGAGATTGCTTATCAGGATGAGTCGCTAACCAGCGTTCAGGCCGAACAGCGCTTGGCTGGCAAGATCAAAGATAAAGGCGACATCGATGCTGAGGCGGCGAGTATCATTTTGCAAGATTATTTGGAGGTGCACGGATGAAGAAATTGAAGATTAAAAAACGGCGGTTGTGGCTCATTATCGTATCGGCAGTTGTCGCAGTGGCGGGTGTGGTGCTGCTTGGCAGTGTCATTTGGTACAAGCAAATGCTTCGCCCGGTCGACGCAGTAGCGCGGCAAAAAATTAGTGTCGAGATCGCCAGTGGCGACACGGCACAGGTTATCGCCAAAAAACTTGAAGATAAAAAGATTATTCGTAGTGCTTTCGCCATGACGATTTACCTCAAGTTAAATAATGTTACCGGCACCTTCAATAAAGGCGTGTATAGTTTTACGCAAGATCAAGATGTGGCGTCGGTGCTTAAGCATCTACTCGGTGGCAAACCGGATCGGCGCTCGGTATTGTTTTATCCAGGGGCAACACTGCGCGATAAGACCTCGACGCCTGCCGCTCAAAAGACCGATGTTGCCAGCGCCCTCAAGCGGGCTGGCTACAATGATGAGCAGATCACGGCCGCTTTTGCTGCTACCTATACCGGTACGGTACTAAAAAGTAAGCCAGCGACCGCCGATCTCGAGGGTTATATCTATGGTGATACGTACTTCTTGCCGTCAGACGCCACTGCCCAGCAAGCCTTGCAGCGGGCCATCAGTGAGCTAGATCGGGTGGTAACCGAGAATAATCTCGAAAAGAAATTTGCAGCTCGAGGGCTATCGCTGTATCAAGGATTGACGCTGGCTTCGATTGTTCAGCGCGAGTCAATCGGCTGTCCGGGTAAGGCGACCTGCGAGGATATGCGGTGGATCGCCAGTGTGTTTTATAACCGTCTCAAAAAGGATATGCCGCTCGGGTCGGATGTGACGTATCATTATGCCGCCGATAAGGCCGGTGTTGCTCGCTCGCACACGCTTAATTCACCGTACAATACGCGCATTCACAAGGGGCTGCCGCCTGGACCAATTGCCTCGCCTGGTCTCGCGGCACTGAATGCTGTGGCCGATCCGGCTCAGGAGGATTACCTTTACTTCTTGAGCGGCGACGACAATGTAACCTATTTTGCTAAGACCGAGGCCGAGCACAAGGCGAACATTACCGCCCACTGCGCCAAAAAGTGCCAATTGCCATAGTTGCCCTCGGCAAATCGCCTATGCTATACTAGGAGTACAGTTAATTCCAAGGAGGGGCAGTATGTCAACGATAGATCAGCAATTTGTAGAATACGTAGTAAAGGCGCTGGTTGGACATCCAGAAGATGTCGTCGTCGAGCGTTTGATTGATGAAAAGGGAGTGTTGCTCACGCTGACGGTTAACCCAGAGGACCTCGGTCGGGTCATTGGTAAGCGTGGCGGTACGGCACAGAGCCTGCGGACACTACTCAGGGCATTGGGGACGAAGAATGATGCACGTTATAACCTGAAAATCGTCAATAATGACGGCTTTACAAGCGCCAAGCAAGCTACGACTGCCGCTTCAGACGATGATTCTGTGGACAACTCAACAGATGAAACTGTGGAAAATAGCTCTTCTTATGCAGAAAATACTCGAAAAGAGCTTGCAGAACTGGATGATCTTGATATATAATCATAACTAGTTCAAGCACAGACGATATGCGAGAACAGCTCTATGCGAGCAATGGGTAACCATTGAGAGCCTTATTTGTGCTAAAAAACCGCCTAGCTAAAGGGCGGTTTTTTGGTGGTTTTTATGTGGGCGCGGTATAATGAAGGGTATGCGAAAATTTCAAGTCATTACCCTGTTTCCCGAAATGTTCTCTGGGGTGTTTGAAAATTCTATGATGTGGAAGGCGCAAAAAGATGGTATCGTTTCACTCGAGACAGTGAACTTGCGTGAATTTGGTCTGGGGCCGCGCCGGCAAGTCGATGATACGCCATATGGCGGCGGCGATGGGATGCTACTAATGATCGAGCCGTTATGGCGGGCAGTGGAATTTGCCAGGTCGCGCGATGAGAGCGCGAAGGTTGTCCTGATGAGCCCACGTGGTCGGCGCTGGCGGCAGGCGATGGCGCGCACGGCGGCGGATGATGGCCGGGGGCTCATTATCATCTGCGGGCGATATGAGGGCGTTGACGAGCGCATTATGGAACTAGTAGATGAGCAGTGGAGTATCGGTGATTTTGTGCTGACTGGTGGCGAGCTGCCGGCGATGACCATTATTGATTCGATCGTGCGGCTGCTGCCAGGTGTGCTGGGCGGTGAAACGTCAGCGGAGATCGAGAGCTTCTCGGACAGCAAGACACTCGAGTATCCGCAGTACACTCGGCCAGAGATATTTAATGGCCTACGAGTACCGGAAGTACTACTGAGCGGGCACCACGGCAAGATCGCCGAGTGGCGCAAAAAGCAGTCGCAAAAAGCAGCCGTTGATTAGGCGGATAGCAGCGACTCTTGTTCGTAGTCATTGACAGCAGGGGCTGCTAATGCCTTGGCTTTTGCGACGAACTCCTCGAGGTCAGCTAGCTGTTCGGGTGGCATATTTCTTGGATCGTCTCCATAGAGATACCGCACGGTCGATACGGCTGTCTTACCGAGGCGGATCTCTGATGCCTTTCGCTGAGCTCCAGAGCTGGTTTCTGCTATAAGGTCAAAGCTGGGCTGGGCATTGATAATTCGTAGTTCTAGGTCGCTAATCTGCTGTTGAATATAGTGATTGCGCTTCTTGGCGCTAAGGAGGTCTTCAACAATGGTATTCGCCACGATATGCAGGTGATTCTCGACATAGGTCTCACAGTCCTCCCCGTCCATGGTTTGCCCGAGCGAGAGTAACTTCTTATACAGCTCGCCTCGTTTGCGCATTAGTGGCTCGAGTTTGACGAGAGTCGAGTAGGGGAGGATATCGCCATGAGTGGTGGCAAGTAGTCGGATACTTTCTGGTAAGCGTTGAAATCGTAGAGCAGTACTAATGATACCCTCGCTAATCCCGGTCATCATAGACAGTCGCCTGTAGGTCGGTTGCGTTCCTTCTTTATCTCGGAGGTAGATATATAGTTGCTCAATATATTTGGCGGTTTCAGTAGGCGACACTTTCTCGTGCGTATTCTCGCGCACTTGAGCAACGAGTGCTTCCTCAAAGGTAATGCCACGGCGAAGATTGACGTTTACTAGGGTGCACTCCGGTGCAATATCATGTTGGCTCAGTAACTGTTCGATAGCGCGTTTACGACGATGCCCAGAGATTAGGATGACGTAGTTACCATCATTATCCGGTGTGAGATTATCGATTGACTGAGATCCTTTATGAAACGCAGCGTGTTCCTTGAGGTATTGTTCCGCCTCCTCTGGTGTGAGGCAGGCGGCTAGGAGAGGATTGTACATATCGAACCAAGTATTACCGTCTTCCTCGTGAACGATTGAAGTCGCTAGTTCAGTGATTGCCCCTGGATCATAGGTTTTACGAATCTGCTCAATTTCGTTAATAGCAGGTAATGGTACGGGTGCGGTATTTTTTGGACCAAACTCAACAAACCCTCTCGACTCACAATGTTCTTTCATATTGTTACTATAGCACGTATACGCTATATATAGCGTTGTGATTTATCCAACAACGGAAAATACCGCTACATACTCGTAACGGTATTTTGTTGTGGTGGATATCGTAGAGCGAAAGAAACGTCAGTAGTGTTTGTTTTTGTATCGTTCGCTTGTTGTTACTGTACGTGTTTTTAGTAAAAAAAGCAAGCGTTTTGGTAAATAATACAACAAGCTTGAGCTTTTTAAGGCGGAGCGGTATACTGTATCTATGAAGAAAACATCAACCAAACGACCAATATCAGTCGTGCAAATTGTGCGGTTAATCGTTGCCGGATATATTCTCGTCATCGTCTTGAGTCAGCTATTTTCGTTTGATAAGTTTCCAGCAATGCTCGCTGGATTGCCGAGCGTGATGGCGGCAGTGTGCGCCATCGTTCTCGTTGTCGCAGAGATTGGGGCGTTGCCGTTCCTGCTGGCCATGGATATATCGGCTAGGCTGAGAAAGGTAAGTGCCATGATGGGCATCGTGGCGCTACTGCTGTTGACGCTGCTAGAAAGCATGGCGTTCTGTCACGGAGTATCAATGATATTTGGGGCAACGTTTGACCTGCCGGGCGGTAGCTGGTCACTTCTGTTCCTGGCCGGCGTGTGGATTTTGGCGATATGGGCAAGCGGTTTCGGCCAGGGCGCGACAACCACGGTAAAATCTCAAGAAGCATCAACTGACCATCAGGCTCATCCCAAACCAAAGCGTAAGAAAAAAGATTGACAAAGCGTCAATCTTTTTTCTTGGCTGGGGATGAGGGATTCGAACCCCCGAATGCCGGGACCAGAACCCGGTGCCTTACCACTTGGCGAATCCCCAACGCGTGTCTGATTATACTATGGATGATAAAGCGGCGCAAGTCGACGAGCTAAGGTTCAGGGTTTGACGCCAGGGCCTAGCAGGGTATAATGGGGCTTATGGATATTTCATGGATCGTGAAAATTGTTGCCGACGGGCTGGTGATCCCGGTGGTGTTGATCGGGATGTATACGCTCATCCGACATGTGCCGCGAGGCCGGCGCTATCAGGTGTATATGCGAGTGCTGATGGCGGGATTGACGGCGTTTGTGGCGGCAAAAATTATCGGGTTGCTATATCAGCCATCAGGCCTCCGTCCGTTTGAGCTAGCGGGCGTGAGTGCCGGCGCCTCGTTTTTGGATAATCCGGGCTTCCCGTCTGATCACGCCCTGTTCACTATGGCCATCACGTTGGCGGTGTGGTTCGGCGCGAAGTGTCGAGGATGGGCCGCGGCCTGCTTAGTGATGACGCTACTGGTTGGTATAGGGCGGGTGGTGGCGCTGGTGCATACGCCGCTTGATGTGGCTGGGGGGCTCATCATCGCTTGGGTGGGCATATTCTGGTACATGCCGTTGCGACGGGTGTCACGCACTGCAAAATAGGGTTGCGGTTTTATCAAATTACTGCTATAGTTGTACCTATTGTGAAGTGGTTTGAGAAAGTTTTTCACGAGGAAGAATCAGACTATATGTTTCCTGTGACGCCGGCGGTGTTCTGGCGAGTTGTCAGCAGCGGTATGATTGGCGGTGTTGTGACATGGCTGATCGCCCTGGCGCTCGATCGCTTTATCCTAAAGCAGATTATTTGCGGCCCGACAGCCGACCCATCAATGTGTACGAACAGTGCGCAAATCGGTGCCTACGTTGCGCTGGTATTGGTCAGCGTTATGCTCGTACCGATTGTCGCTCTCAATCGAGTCAGGCGGCCACTGCTCGTGGTGCTCGCGGCGGTTGGTGCACTGTGGGGTGTTGGCGTCTCGACTGCCGAGGCGTGGTGGTTGTCGCTGATGGTAACAACCGTGGCGTTTGGCTTCGTGTACGCAACCGCAATGTGGTTGAATCGGATCCGCGGTAACGTGGCGGCAATTATCTTTTTGGCTATATTCGTCCTGCTGGCGCGAGTTGTCTTGTCTCTGTAATCCCTGTACACTAAGAGTATGGAAATCATTATCATTATTCTCTTGGTTATTATCGTTATGGGTTTGGGTACGACGTTGTTCGTGCTGCAGTCAAAGTTAAGCGAGCTGAAAAATCAATCATCAGTCGAACTCATCAAAACTGACGTGGTGGAACTGGGGCGAACCATCGCCAAGCTGAATGAATCAGTCAGTGACAAACTTGAGCGCAGCAACGCTCAGGTGCAAACCTCGGTGCAAAAGCAGTTGTCAGAAAGTGCCAAGCTGGTGGCGGACGTGACACAGCGGTTGGCAAAGTTGGATGAAACAAATAAGCGGGTGGTTGACGTGGCGACTGACCTGAAAACTCTGCAGAACGTCTTGCAAAATCCTAAACAGCGCGGCGTGTTTGGCGAATTTTATCTGGAAAGCGTACTAGATAACGTGCTGCCAGCCAAGCAGTTTCAGATGCAGTACCGTTTCAAGGATGGCGAGATTGTTGATGCAGTTATTTTTCTAGACAAGGGGCAGATCTTGCCGGTGGACAGTAAATTTAGCCTGGAAAATTACAATCGCATGATTAACGCCGAGACCAAAGCCGAGCGTGAGCTGTGGCTGAATAAGGTGAAAGCTGACCTCAAAGGGCGTATTGACGAAACCAGCAAGTATATTCGTCCGCGCGAGAATACCATGGACTTTGCCTTTATGTTCATCCCCAGTGAGTCGCTGTATTATGACCTGCTGATCAACAATGTTGGTGCGGGCGGTTCGAGCCGTGATTTGATCGAATACGCCTTTCGTGACAAGCGGGTGATTATCGTCAGTCCGACCAGCTTTTTGGCGTATCTACAGACGGTGCTGCAGGGTCTGAGGAGTCTACAAATTGAGGAGCAGGCCAAAGATATCCAGGTGCGTGTCGGCCAGCTGGGCGTGCATATTAAAAAGTTTGATGAACTGATGGCCAAGATGGGCAAGAGTCTCAGCACCACCGTCGGGCATTATAATAATTCGTATAAGGAGCTCGGTAAGATTGATAAAGACGTGGTGCGGATCGCTGGCGGTGATCATCAAACGCAGCCGGAATTAATCGATCGGCCAGCGCAGGAAGATTAACTGTCACCAAAAATCCCCGCCAGGCGAGCGGGGATATGGTGGCTACTGGGGAAGAGAATTATTCTTCAACCTTATTGCGGTAGCCGATCAGCAGGAACAAGTTACCGCCGAGCGCTGCGCCAACGAGGGTTGCAGCGATTACCTCAAGGCTGAGGCGGGTATACATTTTTTCTGTTTTCTGTGCTGGTGCTGAGGCGTTTTGTAGCTGTGAGTTAGTCTTTTCAGTCACCGCCAGAGCAACTGCTGGGTTCAGTGTCGCACCGCTGATATACACTTCGCGTGGGTAGGTGCGCTGGTCTTTTGATTGCTGAGTTTGCCGAGTCGCATTTGCCTGCTCTTCTTGGTACTTTTGAACAGCAGCATTTTGGGCGAGTGGTAGCAATGCACCGCTAACGACGAGGCCAAGCGTCAATGACATACCGATGACTACGGCTCTGCTGGTGTTCTTGAGATCAGTGCGTGACAGGGCGGCGCTCACCCCGAACATAAAGACCGCCATACCGACGAGCTCGACGGCAAAGATCGCCCACGAGAAAGTGGTAAATTGGTCAAAGTTAATGACGAAGCTACCTGATGAAATTGCTCCCATCAAGACAACGGCAGCCATTGCGCCGAGAAATTGTGCTGCCCAGTAGAATGGTACGAGCACAGTTTTGAGTTTGCGCATGGTCCAGAGACCGAACGTGACAGCTGGGTTAATGTGCGCGCCGGAGATTGCACCAATACCGAGCACTAATACTACCAGTGCTAGACCAACGTAAAACGGTGTCATCATATATGCCGAGAACAAGGCGACTAGCGTCAAGATAAACGTGCCGGCAACTTCAGCGAGTACGATATTGACGAGATTGCGCGGTAACTTGGTATCTAATTTTTTGCGCGGCGAGCTAGTTCTGACGGGTTTAACAGCAGTCGATTTGACCTCTGGCTTTTTCGTCTCAGCCTTGCTGGTGACGCGCGTTACGGTTGTTTTCGATGTAGCAGCTGCAGCAGTCGTCTTCTTTGAACTGGATTTTGCAGTCGCGGCCTTTTTAGTAGTCTTCTTCGTGGCCATAGTCCCTCCTTACTGTACTATTACTATCATTATAACATATCTGGTATAATCGACATATGGGATTATTTGTAAATCAACAAGATCGGCGCAGTGAACTACAAGAACGCATTGCTGCGGAGCTGCGCGAGAAGGCCAAGGCGTCGGGCCTTCAGGAAAAAGCCAGTCTAGACGGCGTAGAGGATGTAAAATATTTGGAAGATACGAAGCAGACGACGACGCTGGCACCGGCCTGGATTATAATTGTGATTATGGCGGCCGTGGTTGTCGGTATGTTTTTGATGCAGGGGCGATGACGTGGAAACGTTAGAGGAAGTTCGATCACTATTATTATCACGCGTAGCCGAGGCGGCTGAACCGCGCAGTGCGTTGCGGAGTGCGGAGCTGCGGGAACTATATGGCGTCATCGTGACGTTGCCGGCCGAGGAGCGCGGGGCGTTTGGTAAAAAAGTCAATGAATTGAAACAGGAATTGGAGCGGGCGATTACGGCTCGTGAAGCTGAATTATCAAAGGTTGATCTGCCGCCAATTGACGTGACAGCGCCGATGGACGTCAATGCCCCGCACCCTAGTTTGCTGCCGAGCGAGCGCGGTACGATTCATCCATTGATGCGCGAGATTGATCGCATTTCTGACATTTTTAACCGTATGGGCTTTGTGATGGAAGAGTCGCGTGAGATTGACGATCAATTTCATATGTTTGAGAGTCTGAACTTTCCAAAGGGTCACCCGGCGCGCGATGATTATGACACGTTCATGACTGAGGAAACTGATGCTAATGGCGACCGCTTGATTGCGCCGGCGCATACCTCGACCATGCAAAACCGCGTTCTGAAAAAATATCATGGTAATTTGGAGAACAGCGAGGCGATCGCCGCCATCGTACCCGACCGGGTGTTTCGTAACGAAGATTTGGATGCACGGCACGAGCACACATTCTATCAAGTTGAGGGCGTGTATGTCGCCAAGGGGGTTAACGTCGGCAATCTCATTGCTACCTTGCAGGAGTTTTTGCAAGAATATTACGGCAAGCAGCTTGACGTGCGCGTCAATCCATTTTATTTCCCATTCACCGACCCGAGTTTTGAATTCGCGCTGAGCTGTCCATTCTGTGAAGGCAAAAATCCGGATTGTAAAGTTTGTTCGGGCGAAGGCTGGATCGAACTGCTGGGCTGCGGCATGATCCACCCGAACGTGCTGAAGGCTGCCGACATTGATCCGAATAAGTACACCGGCTTTGCCTTTGGCTGCGGCATTGACCGGCTGGTAATGATGAAATATGGCATCGAGGACGTGCGGCATTTTGAGAGTGGCAAGCTGGACTTTTTGGAGCAGTTTTAATTCAACCGTTAGGTTCACCGGAGAGCTGTGATGATCAAGCGCAACGTCTTTCTCTACAACATCACCAACCGTGACGATGAGGGATACGGCAGCTATCCGTTTGAGGATGTTCTCCGTGATCTGATGAAGCTTGAAGAGGACGATAGGAATTGGCAGTACAATCCAAATGATGATGAGTCGTTTATGCGGCTCTTGCAGTTTGACAAGCTACATAAAACTAGTGAATCATCCAAATGTTACGCGGGTATCATCGCCGTGTACGGATCAAACGTGATTACCATAGGTAGGGACGATGACGATCTCATCAGGCGTTATCCGCTGCCTGATGGGCAGCTGCCGGTGCAGGTAGTGCATTTCCTCTACTATGCTGACAAGGGAATTATGGCGTTAGAATACAACCGAAACGTCGCCACAAACGTAAAGATCCTAGCGTATATAAACAATTGCGCAACAAAGCTCTCGCTTTCTGAAAAGCTAGCGTTTATCGGGACGGTGATTTGCCATCCCGATGCCATCGAGCTAATCAGGCGGGCGCATCGTATAAAATCTGCGAAGATATTTGTTACTCGTGAAGCCATAGAGCACAATAATAAAATTAGCCAACTAGCGAAAAGTTTATTCTCCGCACCTTCGATTGAGAATCACACCGATACGCTTGGAACTGTCGTCATTGATTTTCGGCCGAGTCGAGGTAAGTTTCTATCTCCTGGCGCGTACATTGATCACTATGTGAAGGAGTTTCCAGGTGTCGAAAAGCAGGTCTATGACGTTGAAATTGAAGAGGGTATGGAAGTGACGTCGGTAAATATCATGCAGCCGCAGTTCAAGAATACAATTGAACTGCCCGATAGCAGTATCGAAGATCGAGAAGAGTATGACAACCAGGTGTTTGGTAAAATCCACGAGGTATATAAAGCGGCTACTGGCGTCATAACGGGGGCGAACAGTGTGGACTAGGCGATGGAGCTCTATTGGGCTGGTGCTGATCATACTAGTGCTATTCTTTGGGGTGTCCTTAGGTATGCAAGAGATCGTGAAGGTGGTGAAGCCTGATATCATGAAGGTTAACCCGTGGGATGTATTTGAGGGCATAATAACCATCCCATCGTATATCGTTATTGTGTTATTAGTGTTGTTGCCGTCAGATGCTCGATATAACCTGAGGCTATCACTATTTCAGCGCTCTAGCTATGTGCGTGAAATTATTATCTCCGGCCTCCTGATCATTCTCGTGATGGCCGTAGTGGGATTTGTGGCGTACGACCCGACAGGCAGCCCGACCCGCAATCCTTGGAATGATTTTAATTGGGGTAATTATCTGAGCGTGATTTTTTGGGGGGTTAGCATATTTTTGTATAGTGTGCTGCTGCGGTTGGATAGTAGGGCCAGACGTGGATTTGATAAAAACGTAGCTTAACTATCCCATACAAATGTCTCGATAAGGCTGCGTGACAACTTCTGCCGAGTCAAGGCCGAGCTTGGTTTCAATGTCACTAATTATCGCTAGGCCACTAGTCTCATCATCTGATAAAACCTCAACTTCCACGAACGTCCCAGCGTCTTTGATTTCGTCTATGGCCACCGTTGCCTGCGGAAAATCAGAAGACTGGAACGAGCGACGGTATTTGTTGACCTCGACTAGCCGCACCATGCCGAGGTTGGCGAGCAGTTGTTTGGCGATTGCCGCGTCTCCGGGTTGAATTGGCAGGTTTGTCTCGGGCTTAATGATCACATCGTTTTTCGTATGTGCTGCAGCGGTCGTCGCAGGCTTATATGTCACCTCAGCAAAACCATCGCGCTGGCGAATCCGCAAGCATTCAACCGTCTGCATAAAGTCGACATCAGGACGAGAATAATACGCATCAATTTCGTGGAGATTACTCTGCAGTTCAAAACCGAGATCTTGCAATTGCTTAATTAGCTCTTCAATATTGCTAGTTAGCTGGCGTTTGCGTTCGATTTCTAGTAGTATATCCATGCGGCTATTATACGGTAGGTTGGTATTATTTGTATTAGTTTTTATCTCAAAAAAGCCAGCGATAAGACCTGGAAAGCAATTGTGCTGCCACCCGAGGAAGCCGAGCGCTTGAAGTTTTGTAATTAAATGATACAATATAGTTTATGAATAAACATATTTTAGCCAACGGTCATGAAGTCACCTCGGATAAAAATCACGACCATGAGTCGATGTCTCATCAAATTCGTGAGGTTTTTGGTAAGTATAACCCCATGTACTTAAAGGAGCGAGCAGTATTAGATACACTGTGTGAGTCGGCACAAGGTATTATGTTGCCGCCTAATTTCTTTGATAGGATAAAAGACCCTGATAATGACGGAAGCTTGCATGCCCTAGGAAAAGAGGCAAGGCGAATGTGTGATTCTGCGGAAGTGGCGGATTTTACCGACTATAGGAGCGGTTTTGCTGATCATTGCCATGAATATGGTGCGAGCCTTGCTGATATCATGAAGTATACACTAACATTAGCTCACTGTGCGCCAGAAACCGTGAAGTATCTTGATGTATATTGGAGTGATCTATTCGAAAAATCAAATTGGCCCACTCGTAAAACAACCGAGGAGCTTCGTGGTGACTGTCGCACATGGTTCGGAGAGCATGAACAGGAAGTGGCGACACTACTGCATGCGCCATTGACAAAAATAGTTGCTGATGCTGAAATACTTGATAAGTATGGTACGGATATTTTGGTGAATGGTACTGACAGGATGGTTAATAGACTACTGGGTGATGTCGAGGGGAGTATCGAGAGCTTACCATTTAGCGAAGCATGTCGCAATGATCTACTTAAAAAGGTGAAAGATGAGATCCTAGCGACTCTGAACGACGAGGATAATCGTAATATTTGGCTTGACGCGCTGGAAGACGGGTTGTGGAGTGAGATTAGATGGGGTGAGCAGGGCGGTGGCCTTTTATTGGAATATGATGATGGGTATAGCTACGAAGACGTCATTTCGTGGCTTAAAAAGAGGCGGAAGGTGTTACCTGGGGACTGGGAAGATGGTGAAGATTTCAAGCAGCACATCATGAGGCTTGAGCAGTGCGGTGAAGCGGTAGAAACTCTTGATGGCATTGCTAATGCCCGGCTCGAGGAACTTGGTATCAGACTGAGCGAGCCTGATCATCGGCTGCCAAAAAGATCATGGGAGTTTCCCGAGGGTTCGCCTAGACAGAAGATGGCTAAAGATTATGAAGAGAGGTTTGACACCGTCAATTCACCAGAGGAGCTACGTCACGTAGTTGAGAATATCGACCCAGCATATAGCGAATATGTAAGAGAGCGGTTTGCTGATACGGTGAGAGCAGTGAGCGACCCGCAGGTGATAATTGACCGGTTACTTAATGAGGATCGGTACGATATCCGGACGAGAATTAATCCTTTGTGGATGCTGCGTAACACTCTTCAGATCTTATTACCACGGGAGTCGGATGATCTTGTACAAGAGTTTGGTATTGAGCGGGAAGTGGAGAAGTTGCGACGACACAATGATGATGTCTATAGTCAACTTGGCGAAGAGGAGTACCAGCGATTATCAGATGACAGCTTGGCGGCTGAGATTGCGTGCAGGATAATTGACGATATGTGTGGTGACGATCATGAGCTGTATGATGCGATAATGGCGCGCGTGGCAGCCCATACGTATGAACAAATTCATAAGAAGCAGGGGGTTCCTGCGCGTAGTATGCTGGATCGCTTTGCGGTATTTATTAACCATACCAATAAGATCAAATTCCCTATAGACTTGCCTGATGGTGAGGCGGTTTTGCGGGCAATATCCCCAGATGAGACTACCTTTAGTCGTTGTATGCAGATCTAATTTTACCGATTTAGCATAAGTTTGATATAATGGACGCATGAACCATACAATTTTCGACGACATTGTATCAGGCACCGTAAAATCATGGAAGGTTTGGGAGGACGAGCAGTTCCTGGCGTTTCTCACGCCGTTTCCAAATACCCCAGGGGTGACAGTGGTCATTCCAAAGCGCAACCCGGGCGATTATATTTTTGCGATTGACGAGACGCTATATCTCGAGTTTATGCGAGCAGTGCGCCAGGTGGCGCGGCTGCTGGAGCGCGCGTTTGATACACCGCGGGTAGCGCTGGTGTTCGAGGGAACGGGTGTAGCACATGTGCACGCCAAGCTGTATCCGCTGCACGGCGACTTGGCAGGACGGACTGACGTCTGGGCGGAGAATGCAGAGTTTCATGAGAATTATCGCGGTTGGCTGACAACGACCGAGGGGCCGAGGATGGACGAGGCCGAACTAGACCGTATTCAGGCACAGATTATTGCTGCTCGGGAGTAATATTTAGTCAACGAGGTGAAATAATGAAGTGGCTTGGAGTTGTCGGTACACGCGAAGTAGATGATACGATTCGCCGTGACATTGAACAGTTTGTCGGGCAAAAGATTGCTGAAGGTGGCGGGATTGTGTCGGGCGGCGCGACTGGTGCTGATCACGAAGCGGCGCGGCTGGCGTATGAATGTGGTTTGGGGGTGGCGCGGTTTCGGATATTTTTGCCAGTAGAGCTGGAGATATATTGCCAAGCATTATATAGCCGAGCGGCTGGCGGTAAATGTCGCCAGGATGATGCGATCGCGACGGTCGCTCTTTTGCGAGACATCGCCAAGCATCGACCTGGAGTGCTGCGCGATGCTACTGATTTTAATGAAGTTAACGCTGATTCATTTCATGCGCGCAATTGTCAAATTGTTGACTTGGCGGACGAACTGGTGGCATTTCGGGTCAATGATAGCCCTGGCACGACATTTACGATTGATCAAGCCAGAGAAAAAGGTATTCCCATCAAGGTGTTTGACTACACCGTTGGTTAGAATGCTATACTGATATATATGAAAGTCAGCCTAAACATTATCAAACAATTGATTAATTTTGAATTGCCTCCCGTAGATGAGTTGGTGGCGCGGGCCAATCAGCAGCTTGGCGGCGTCGAAGCAGTGATCGACCTGAAAGCTAAATATGGTGGCGCGCGAATCGTTCGGGTGGTTGAATGTGCCAAGCATCCTGATGCTGATCGGCTGAGCGTAACCAAGATTGATGATGGTGGCGTGGTAGCGGATGTGTCGCGTGATGAGAACGGTCTGGTGCAGGTGGTTTGCGGTGCGCCGAATGTGCATGCGGATATGTGGGCTATTTGGCTGCCGCCGAAAAGCACGGTGCCGGCGAGTTTTGATGAAGACGAGCCGTTCGTGCTGGACGCGCGGCCACTGCGCGGCGTGCTCAGCCAAGGTATGTTGGCGGCAGCGGACGAGCTGGATATCGGTACGGATCATGAGGGGATTGTTGAGATTCATGAGCACGACGTGCCGGCGGGCGTTGAGCTTACGGCGGGTGTGAGTTTTGCTAAAACGTTTGGGCTGGATGACTACGTGCTGGACATTGAGAATAAGATGTTTACTCATCGGCCGGACTGTTTTGGACAACTCGGCGTGGCACGCGAGATTGCTGGGATTTTTCATCAGCAGTTTACTAGTCCCGAGTGGTATAAATCAGACCAGCAGTTCATGGGCGCTGAGGGTTTGAATTTGACAGTCACCAATGATGCATCAGAATTAGTGCCGCGGTTCATGGCAGTAGCCTTTCGTGATGTTACCGTGCAGCCAAGTCCGCTGTGGTTGCAATGCCAGTTGGTGGCGATGGGTGGTAAGCCGATTAACAACATTGTTGACGCCACGAATTACATGATGCTACTGACGGCGCAGCCAACGCATGCCTATGATTATGATAAATTGCGTGGACATAAACTTGAGGCGCGGATGGCTCGTAATGGCGAGAAAGTCAGTCTGCTTAGTGGCAAAGAATATGAATTGACGAGTGACGACATCGTCATCGCTGATGGCGAGGGTGTGATTGGCTTGGCGGGAATTATGGGCGGTACCGACACTGAGGTTTCAAGTGATACTAAAAATATCGTTTTGGAATGTGCTAATTTTGACATGTATGCGCTGCGCCGCA
>JABCOH020000014.1 GCA_013333695.2 Candidatus Saccharimonadota bacterium
GCGCTGGAGATCACCTTCGACGGTGTATTCGCTGTCGATAATTTCGCGAATCTTGTTTTCTTCAGCCTCGGTGAGATCTTTCACCCGAGTGGTCGGCTCTACGTTCGCCGCCGCAAGGATGCTCGAAGCGTGCTTTGGCCCAATCCCATAAATATAGGTGAGCGCAATTTGCACCTGCTTCTCTGTTGGGATAACTACCCCAGCAATTCGAGCCATGCTTAACCCTGCCTTTGCTTGTTCTTAGGTTTTCGTTTGTTGATGACGTACAGGCGGCCTTTGCGGCGCACTAGCTTGTCACCTTTCTTGGGATCTTTGTCGATCTTCTTGACACTTGCACGAACTTTCATAAAGTGCTCTGAAATCTCCCTTCCCGAGTAAACCCGAGATTATCGTTAGTATTATGACGAGCGCCGCGTGTTTCGAGCCACGTGCGCTGGCCGCTCCTCCTTGAGGCGAAAGACGATGCGACCCTTTGTGAGATCGTAAGGAGTCATCTCGACTTCCACCCTATCACCAGGCACCAGGCGGATGTAATTCTTGCGCATCCGTCCCGAAATGTGCGCGATGATACTATGGCCATTCTCCAGTTCCACCCGAAATTGGGTATTAGGCAGTGCTTCCACCACCTTACCAATCATCTTGATGACTTCCTTTTGACTCGCCATAAGTTACAGTTGTCAATTATACCGTATCGCCTCGGCGATTACAAGAGGGACGAGCGTCGTTTTTTCGACTTTTTCTTGGTCAGTTCGTCTGGGTCAAAGTCGTCATAGGTAACCATCAGAGCGCGCGAGTTGAGCTGGCGTAGTGACTCGAGGCCGACTGAGACTACGATGAGCAGCCCGGTACCGCCGATCGACAGGCGCGAGCCGCGGATTGCCGCTAGGTGATACATCAAATATTCAGCGACAAACGGCAAGATGGCGATGATGCCAAGAACGATTGAGCCAAACAAAATTAAACGATTGACGGTGCGCATCAGATACTTTTCGGTTTGCTCACCGGGCCGAACACCCTCGATAAAGCCGCCCTGCTTTTGCAGATTCTCAGCGATTTCGTTGGCGTTAAAGACGATCCCGGTGTAGAAGTAGGTAAAGGCAATAACGAGGAGGAAATACAGCGTCGGGTAAATGAATGCCTCCCAGGTGCTGCCGGTAAAGGAGCCTGGGTTTGGCGCCTGAAACCACGTGATCAGGGTGTTGGCGGTGTTTTGCAGGTTTGGATTGCCCGAGGCCTTCATGACTTGGCCGATGAATTGCGGCAAGCTAAGGAAGGCGACGGCAAAGATGACCGGGATGACGCCAGCAGCGATCAGCTTGACCGGTAGGATGCTCTTGATGCCGCCGTAGCTGGAATTGCCATGAACGCGCTTGGCGTAGTTGATGGTAATGACGCGCTGGGCTTCGTTAATTTTTACCAAGAAGTAGAGAACGATGAGTGAGGCGATAGTCATGATCACCACCAGCCAAAAGACGGTTGGATTCACCGGCAGAGTAAACCAGTTAAAGACATTCAGCCCGCCAGCCGCAGTGTTCCCAAGCGACGAAATGACCGAACCAAGCATCTGCGGGATCTGGCTGATGATACCAGCGAAAATCAAGATCGAAATACCATTGCCGATGCCCTGCTCAGTAATCAATTCACCCAGCCACATGAGCAGTACCGAACCGGCCGTCATTGCCGTCACGCCAACTGTCCACTCGAGCATGGTCGGGTCGCTCAGCGTGGTTGTACCACCAGCCAGCACTGTCTGGCGCAACAGGAAGATAAAGGCGATCGACTGGACGATAGCTAGTGGGATGGTCAGCCGCCGCGTCCACTGCTGGATCTTGCGCCTGCCCGATTCGCCGTCCTTGTGTAGCTCCTCGAGCTTCGGGATGGCCTTGGTGAGTAGCTGAGTGATGATACTGGCGGTAATGAATGGGCTGAGTCCAACCAGCACGAGTGAAAAGCTTGCCAGCGCACCGCCTGAGAGCAAGTTCAAGAACCCACCGAGGTCAGTCTGTCCCAGCGCTGCTGCTAGTGCTGTCTTCATCTGTGTCGGATTCGCTAGTGGCACCGGAATATGCGCCAGCATTCGGTACACCACAATAATCCCCACCACAATGGCCAGGCGTTTCTGCATATCTTTATTTTTCAGCGACCGGAAAATTATTCTCCAATTCATGTTTTAGCCCCTCATAGTCACTAACAATTCTTAACTCTGTTAATTATACATGACCGCGGCCAATATTTCCATACTAAAAACATAAAAGCACATGCGCTATAATTGAAATAATAACATAACGCAAGATTGAGGTGTCATATGCAACAGCAGCCCGAAACTCCAGTAACTCCATCGCCAATGCCGCAGCTAAGCCCAGAATTACCGCCACATTGTCCGCCAAAGAAAAGTAAGTTATGGCTATGGATTACGCTGGCGATTGTCGGCGTGTTGGCGATAGTTGGGATTATCGTGACAATTATTATTGTGTCGAATAACTCCACTTCTTCAGCTGATACAACAACTTCACGTCAGCGAGCGACCAAGCCTGATAAGAATAATGACAATGGGGAGGATGAAGACAAGCAGCAAGGCTCAGCTACGAAGGCCACAAAATGCCTAACGTCTGCGGATTTTCGAAGATCTGGCTATACGCACGTAAAGGATGGCTATTTTGTGTTAGAGGACGGCAAGTTTAAGTTTCGTAGCATTCTCTTTAAGCCAGATTCAACGCAATACCAACGTGGAACTTCCAATGTTGAAATGGCTAAGCTAGGGGTGCTTTACAAATTTAATACTGACAAGCAATTTTCGATTGAACTAGTCCCTAATGAGACGGGTGAGGGCTCAAAGCTGGCTTTGGAGCGTGCCGATAAGATTAAGCACGATTTGGTATCTAATGGAATTCCAGAGCGTAAGATTACTGTTTCTGAGCCAATAGTCGCCACCCATGATACTAGCGATGATACGGCCGACAGACGTGTAACAATTTATTTCGTTGCACCGCAGAAATGTAGCGAAAAGTAATCCGACTCACCAAGACAAAAGAAAATCCCCTTCTCTTACAAAGGGGATTTTCTAGTCGCTAAAGGAAATTATTTTTCCTCGGCTTCTTTCATGCTTTGGCGCAAAGGTGTAGCGACTTTCTCAAATGAGCCGCCGGCTTTTTCAATCGCTGTAACGACTGATTTTGAGGCAGCTTGTACTTTCAGGTCAACCTTAGCTTTCAATTCACCGCGAGCGATCACCTTGACCGTGTGGAACGGCGTGGCGATGTAGCCTTCGGTAAACAGCAGCGCGTTGTCAACGGTTTTTCCGTCAAAGGCGTTCAGGTGGTCGAGATAGACTACCTGCGCTGGTGTGCGTAGGCTCTTGAAGCCGCGAGCTTTTGGCACAGCCTGAGCCAATGGGCGCTGACCACCCTGGAACATGGCGCGAAGCTTTTTACCGGTGCGGGCGTTCTGACCCTTGGTACCACGACCAGCGGTTTTACCCTGGCCAGCAGCGATACCGCGACCAACGCGCTTTTTATTCTTGTTTGCTGAAACTTGGAGATCGTTGTATTTCATTACTTAGCCTCCTTTTTAGCAGTCTTTTTGACCGGCTGAGCATTGAGCCACTGTTCTCGTGGAACCAATGATTTTAATGCTTCAATAGTTGCATAGGCGATGTTCACCTTGTTGGTTGAACCAAGTGACTTGGTCAGCAGGTTACGAACACCAGTTACACCGATGATCTGTCGGACAACACCACCAGCGATGATACCAGTACCAGGAGCAGCCGGCTTGATCAGCACGCGGGCGCCTGAGAACTTGACTTCGCTGTCGTGCGGAATGGTCTCGCCATTCAGTGGCAAGGTGATCAAGTGCTTCTTGGCAACTGAGGTTGCCTTAGCAACAGCAGCTTGCACGTCGGCACCTTTGGCCACACCAACGCCGACCTTGTCCTTGCGGTTACCGACAACTACCAATGCCTTAAAGCGGAAACGGCGACCACCCTTCACCACGCGGCTCACGCGGTCAATGTTGATTACTAATTCTTCAAACTCTTTTGGTGCATCATCACGCACATTTCGCCGGTCATCGCGGCGACCACCACGCGGACTGCGAGGCCGGCGGCCTTCTGCGCGTGGGGTAGTATTTGCAGCTTGCTCTGCCATACTAGAACTCCAATCCTTCTTGGCGCGCAGCATCAGCCAATGCCTTCAAGCGACCAGCGTACTGGCGGCCGTTGCGGTCAAAGACGACTGCGCTAATTTTACTTTTCTTTGCTTTCTTGGCAATTTCAGTACCGATGACAGCACATTTCTCGCTCATCGTACCTTTTGCTTTGGTGCCGACAGTGGTTGCGGCAGCCAATGTCTTGCCAGCGACGTCGTCGATCAGCTGAGCACTAACATGCATGTTGCTGATGGTGACTGTCAGGCGTGGGCGCTCTGCAGTGCCTGAAACCTTAGCGCGAACGCGGTTTTTGCGGAGAGCGCGGTTGAGTAATTTCTTGTTCTCAGTCATGATTACTTACCTGTCTTTCCTGCTTTGCGCAAAATTTGCTCGTCAGCATACTTGATACCCTTGCCCTTGTATGGTTCAGGCTTCTTCAGCGCGCGGATTTCCGCAGCGACTTGACCGACTTGCTGTTTATTGATACCGCTGACGATGATGGTCATCTTTTCATTGGTAACGGTGATACCCTCTGGGGCTTTGTATTTGACTGGGTGTGAAAACCCGAGCGCCATTTCCAGCTCATTGTTGCTGGAGCTCACGCGGAAACCGACACCATTGACCTCCAGACGCTTCTCGTAGCCCTTGGTTACGCCGATTACCATGTTGTTGATCAGCGCGCGCATCAGACCGTGCTGGGCGCGAGCAGTTTTGGACTCATCCTTGGGATGAACCGTGACTTGTCCGTCTTCGACTTTCACCTCAACTGCTGGCGTGATGAATTGTGTCAATTCACCTTTCGGGCCCTTTACGACCACATCACCAGAGTCAACCGTGATTGTCACACCGGCCGGAATAACC
>JABCOH020000015.1 GCA_013333695.2 Candidatus Saccharimonadota bacterium
AGGAATCAATTGGCCGCTTGATGCTAAAGGTGAGCCGAGTAACCGCCTGGAGCTGATCACCAGTGCTAATGGTATTGCGCATGAAAATGCTCATGACGCCTTGGCGGACGTGACGGCGCTGATTGCCGTGACGAAATTGATTAAACAAAAGCAGCCACAACTGTATGATTATTTACTAAAAATGCGCGATAAAAAAGTAGTTCAGCAATTGGTCAATGTGGACGATAAAAAGCCGTTTGTTTACGCTAGTGGACGCTATGATAAAGAATTTGCTAAAACTACGGTGGCCTTTCCACTGACGACGAGTAGGAATAGCGGCGTAGTTGTCTATGATTTGCGCTACGATCCGACGCCGTTTGTTGGGCTGAGCGCGGAGGAATTGTCGGCAAAAATCTTTGCTTCGTGGGAGGAGCGGCAGGCTGAGGATTTCGTCAAATTGCCCGTCAAAGAGCTGCAATACAATCGCTGTCCGGCGGTGGCGCCGCTGGGTGTGCTGGAACAAGGCTATGGCTGGCAGAAGATTTCGCTTGATCTGAAGACGGTGCAAAAGCACCAAAATATACTGCTGGACAACCCAGACTTTGCTGAAAAATTACGGACTATTTTTGAAAACAAGCCAGCCTTCAAGAAACTGCCTGATCCAGAAGCGCAATTATATGACGGCTTTTTGAACGACCGTGATCGTATCCGTGTCGAAGCGGTACGTAATGCTGATGAGCGCGAGCTGGCTGATTTTCATCCAGAATTTCAGGACGAACGGTTAACGCCGCTATTGCTGCACTACAAAGCACGCAACTTTCCGCGTTCGCTCAGTGAAGACGATTTGGCGCAGTGGGAAACCTGGCGGGCTCAGCGCTTGCAGGCACAATTGCCGCAATTTATGGCGTCTCTGCAGCGGTTAGCGCCTACAGCGACTGACGATCAGCAGTTTACGTTACAAGAGTTGCAGCTGTGGGCGGAGGCAATAGTGCCGACTGAGGACTAGGATGAAAACAGAACTAAACTAAACTTGAGTAAGCCGGGTGGAGCGCACTAATTCGTCGCCACGGCCAATCGTGCGGTTGATTGGTCATCTGCTTTTGTAGTGGCATCAGCCTGTGTTAAATAGCGCTGCGTTACTGCTAGCCACGTGGCAACCATTGCTAAACTCACCTGTTGTGTGGCAGCGTGATGAGTTCGCGCTGCCAGGCGGAACTGTCGATTGATACGACGCTGATCAAATCGTCCTAGCATCTCAATGCTGTTCCAGAACGTGACGCTGATCGACTTGGCCCAAATAATGCATGCTGGTACAATGATCATCCAAAAACCCATCATCACAGCCGCTGGCAGGATAATGCTGGTAAAGGGGAGTCTGCCGATAACCATGAATGAAAACCACTCTTCACGAGTCAGGTAAAACAAGGTTGCGACGGCAACGGCAATTCCACAGATGATCACAAACCTCTTCATGTATTTTACTATAACAGCCGATTATTATATTTGCAATCATAAGCATAATATGTTTTTATAAATACATTTATGGTGTGGTATCAGGGGAAATTATCTCGCCCGCTGCAACTGGAAAAATAAACGCCTATTCGGTATAATAGACCAGATATGCCAGAGGTAATTCGCGTCAAGGGCGCTCGTGAACACAATCTGAAAAATATCGACGTGGAGATCCCACGCGATAAATTAGTGGTAATCACTGGCCTGAGTGGCAGCGGTAAGTCGTCGCTGGCGTTTGACACGATTTATGCCGAGGGCCAGCGCCGCTATGTCGAGAGCCTGTCGAGCTACGCGCGGCAATTTTTAGGCATTATGGATAAGCCGGATGTTGATAGTATCGAGGGCCTAAGCCCGGCAATTTCAATTGATCAAAAATCAACCAGCCGTAATCCGCGTTCAACCGTGGCAACGGTGACCGAGATTTATGATTACTTACGACTCTTGTTTGCGCGGATTGGCACGCCGCATTGTCCGGCTCTCAAACCAGACGGTACGCGCTGTCATAAACCAGTGTCGCGCCGCACGGCCGAGGCTATCATCCAGGAGATTGCTAAGCAATATGAGGGCAAGCGATTGCTGCTACTCGCGCCAATTGTCAAAAATAAGAAGGGCGAGTTTGCGCACATTCCAGAGCAGTATCGGCGGTTAGGCTATGCTCGAGTGCGCGTGGACGGCGTGGTGTACGCGCTGGATGAGTTTCCGCAGTTACAGAAAAGTTATAAGCACAGTATTGAGTTAGTGGTTGATCGCCTGGCAATGAACAATAACCTAACTAGCCGGCTAAGCCAGAGTGTCGAGCAGGCGTTGGAGCTTGGACAGGGTGTGGTTGAGGTGCTGGATGCTGATACTGATGAATTAAAGACGTTTTCGCAGCGTTATGCCTGTGTTGATCATCCGGATGAGGAGATCCCAGAGCTTGAGCCGCGTTTGTTTAGCTTTAACGCGCCGCAAGGAGCGTGTCCGAGCTGCACTGGACTTGGCAGCCGTCTGGAGGTTGATCCTAGTTTAGTGCTGAATGAGAATCTGACGATTGCTGAGGGTGCGATTCGGCCATACAACCGGATCAATGTCGATAACTTTTACATGCGCAAGATTTCGGCGGTAGCCGAGGCGCATGGTTTCAGTATCCGGACACCGGTCGGGCAGCTATCTGATGAGGCGCGCCAGAAGGTACTCTACGGTACGGGTGATCAGAAATATCCAGTGCAGCTTGGTAATGGGCGGCATTACGATACAACCTATGAAGGGGTGATCCCTAATCTGGAGCGGCGCTGGAAAGAAACCGATAGCGAATTTATGCGCAAGGACATTGAGCGGTTTATGCGCCAGCGGGATTGTTATGTTTGCGGCGGCGCGCGGCTGAAGCCAGTTGTCCTAGCGGTAACGGTGCAGGGTTTGAATATCATGGATATTTGCGACCTTGGCGTTGATGATGCGCTCGACTTGTTCACTCACAAGTTAACATTGAACGAGCAGCAGGCAATGATCGCGCGGCTTATTTTGAAAGAGATTACCGCCCGCCTCGGCTTTATGAGTAATGTCGGGCTTAATTATTTGGAGTTAGGGCGCGCCGCCAATACGTTGAGCGGCGGCGAGGCGCAGCGAATTCGGCTGGCAACGCAGATTGGTAGCGGTTTGCAGGGTGTGCTGTATGTGCTGGATGAGCCATCAATTGGCTTGCATCAGCGCGATAATGATAGGCTGATTGCGACGCTTAAGCACCTGCGTGACCTTGGCAATACGGTGCTGGTGGTCGAACACGACGAGGATACTATTCGGCAGAGCGACTTTTTGATTGACATGGGACCAGGCGCTGGCGTGCATGGCGGCGCGGTGGTGGCGCTGGGTACGCCAAATGAGGTGGCTAAATGCACGGATAGTATTACTGGGCGGTATCTATCAGGCGTAGAAAAAATTGCCGTACCAAAACATCGCCGCCAGGCTGATGCTAGCCGTCAGTTGATCATTCGCGGCGCTCGCGAGAATAATTTGAAACAAATTGATGTGGCATTCCCCTTGGGCTTGATGACTGTAGTATCTGGTGTATCGGGCAGCGGTAAATCAACTCTGGTCAATGATATTGTTGCCAAAGAACTAGCTTCACGGCTCAACCGGGCTAGTGACGTACCTGGCGCACACGATAAAATTGAGGGAATAAAGCACCTGGATAAAGCTATCGTTATCGATCAGTCGCCAATTGGCCGTACGCCGCGCTCTAACCCAGCGACCTACACTGGTATTTTTACGCCAATTCGCGAGCTGTTTGCTAGCACGCCTGAGGCTAATGTCCGCGGTTATAAGGCTGGTCGGTTCAGTTTTAACGTCAAGGGCGGCCGCTGCGAAAATTGCCAAGGCGACGGTATGATCAAGATTGAAATGCATTTCTTGCCGGATGTCTACGTCCAGTGCGACGAGTGTCATGGCCAGCGCTATAACCGTGAGGCGCTAGAGATTAAGTATAAAACTAAGACGATTGCTGACGTACTGAATATGACAGTTGAGCAGGCGGCGGAATTCTTCGATAGCGTACCAAATATTGCTCGGAAACTACAAACGTTAGTGGAAGTTGGCCTTGGCTATATCAAGCTTGGCCAGCCGGCAACCACCTTTTCGGGCGGCGAGGCGCAGCGGATTAAACTGGCGACGGAACTCTCCAAGCGCTCGACAGGCAAGACGATGTACATTCTGGACGAGCCGACAACTGGGCTACATTCTGCCGACGTCAAGCGGCTGCTGGGGATTTTGCAGCAACTGGTCGATGGCGGTAACAGTATGATCATCATCGAACACAATCTGGATGTGATCAAATCAGCCGACTGGATTATCGATATGGGGCCTGAGGGTGGTCTCGGCGGCGGTACGGTGGTAGCGAGCGGCACGCCAGAAGAAGTCGCCAAAGTGCCAGAATCATTTACTGGTACGTATCTGAAAAGTTTGCTGTAGTTTGACGTACAGCTACTAACGAGCAGTCTTCATACATGAAGGCTTATTGCTTTTTGCGGCGAGCCTTGCCGAGCAGGACTGATACTTGTTGGCGCAGCGCTGCGCGAGTGTGCTCCTGCTTGAGGGCGTGAATGATCATTGGCAGCACTGACAAAAAGATGATGACCAGTGCGGCGACTTCTATATTAACACCAGCGTCGGTGAGCGCCTTGCCAGCAAAGAATCCGAGGTAGGTGAAAAGCGTGGCCCAAATAACGCCACCGAGAATATTAAAAATAATAAAAGTTCGATAGTGCATCTTGCTAGCGCCGGCCACGATTGGCGCAAACGTACGCACAATCGGTACAAACCGCGCCAGCACCACAGTAAGTGAACCATGCTTTTCGTAAAACTTTTCGGCTTGCACGAGATATTTCTTCTTAAAGAAGCGAGAGTTTTTGCGTTCAAATAATTTACGGCCAACTTTATGCCCAAATGCATAGCCGACGCTATCGCCAAGGATGGCCATCAGTGAGAGTAACAGCGCAAAGAAGTGGATGTCAATTGGTAAAATATGCTGCTGCACCATATAGCCAGCCGTGAACAGCAGACTGTCGCCCGGAAAGATGAAACCAAAGAGTAGGCCCGATTCAGCAAAGACAACCAGCAAAATCGCGACAACACCAAAATGAACAATAAAATCAATAAACGCATGCATCATATCATTATGCATTATAGCATACTACCTAGAGACTGTGCTGGTTAGGCGTCAATAAAGCCGCCAGATTGATGCTGCCACAGTTTTGCGTAGTGGCCGCCATGCTTAATGAGCTGCTCATGTGAGCCATCCTCGACTATCTTACCGTTATGCATCACGATGATTCGATCAAGCTTGGCGATTGTTGAAAGTCGATGAGCAATGACGATTGAGGTACGGTTTTTCATCAGTGTCTTGAGTGATTTTTGGATTAGAACTTCTGACTCAGAATCAAGCGCCGAGGTCGCCTCGTCGAGGACTAAGATTGGCGCATCTTTCACGATGGCCCGAGCGATAGCGATGCGCTGGCGCTGTCCACCCGATAACTTTACGCCGCGCTCACCGACCAGTGTGTCAAAGCCGTCCTGCAGCTGAGTAATAAAATCATAGGCCCCCGCCTTTTTGGCTGCTTGTTCAATCTCGGCATCAGTAGCGTCGGCCCTGCCATAGGCAATGTTCTCGCGCACTGAACGGTGAAATAGTAGCGGCTCCTGCGGCACGTAAGCGATCTGCGAACGGAGGCTGGCCTGTGTGACCTCGGCAATGTTCTGATCGTCAATCATGATTGTGCCCGAGTCGATGTCGGCAAATCTCAGCAGCAATTTCGTCAGAGTCGTCTTGCCCGAACCACTAGAACCAACCAGCCCGACCTTTTCGCCTGGCGTAATATGCAGTGAAAAATTGTGGAACAAGGTTGCGCCTTTACCCTCGTCATGCGTAAAGGTCACGGCATCAAAATCAATGACACCGCGATCAACATGAAGCTTTTTATCACTTCTATCAACAAGTGATGTTGGTGTGTGTAATATCTCGACCATCTCATGGGCGTCACCGATGATACGGTTATAATTTCGCATGATACTATTCATATTCCAGAGCTCACGAGCGACACTGCCAGTGTAGGTGATGATTAAGTACACCGCTGCGACCGAAACGATATTATGCTGTGCTGCATAAATAGCGAACACGATGGCACCGATTCGGATGCTGGTGTTTATCGTTGAGTAAACACTGCTGACAGTGAGGAATCCTCGCATAGTGGCCAGGCTAGCCTTGCGCCATGCGCGATTTGTTTTGTCAAATCGCTGCTGCTCGATTTTTTCAGCGCTGGATGACTTGACAGCAAGCACATTTGACACCATGTCAGCGAGGTTGCCGCTTACTTTGTTGCTGGCCTCTGCTTCACGCCTACTTAATTTGGCCATCGGACGCGATCCAAAGAAGACGGCTACGCCAAAGATGATCGAGAACATGAATAGAAAGAGCGCGTATTGCCAGAGTAACATCGACAGGATAACGATTGATCCGGTGAGTGAGATGACCAGCGGCAGTACTGCCCATACTAGCTCATCCCAAAATCGTTCAACACAGCTACTGAGCTTGCTGTTTTGGCTGACAAGCGAGCCACCAAATTTGTTGGAGTGGAAAAACATGGTCTCACCAGATAGCTTGGCGAATACCTTGTTTGCGATGTCGCGCTGTATAATGGTTTCTAGCGTCCACATTAAATACAGTACTATTCGCCACCCAATAATCTCTGACCACAGTTGGCTCAGGCCATAGAGAATCACAAGCGTCCACACAGAGCCGGTCTGTAGCTGACCATGTTGAATCATATCCAGGAGCTGTGCGATAATCAGTGGTCCGACAATTGTGCCTACCGCTAAGGTTAAGGTAGCTGTAATGAGCGCTAGATTGCGTCGCCATTTGTATGGACGTGACGCTCGCCATAGTAATTGTAATGTTGTTTTTGCATGTTGTTGTCGCAAGGTAAAACTCCTTAGATTTATATTTTGATACAAAGATAGGTCATCCACGACCCGCTATGGTGGGCTCGGGCGACCAAGACTCACGATAATAATACAAATTTCATTGTATAACAGGGGCGGGTTGGCTGTCAACTGATGGAAGAATGTTAGCGTACTATGAATAAAAGGTAGCCGAGGGAGCGTGACGTGTCTATGTCTCTACACTAGGGAAGTCGACTTCCCTAGTTTTTCTAATCTGATCGCGCTACACTAGGGCCAAAAGGAGATGATATGAGTTTTGAAGCAAAGATCCATGAGGCACAAACGAAAATTTTGCGGGAATTGTTATTTTTGCCAGTGGCTAATTTCGCAACACTACAAAAAGCAAGCGGCCTGGAAAGTGATCATATCAAATTTCATATCAAACGGCTCGTTGAGCTAGGTTATGTGCAGAAAGTCGACGGCGGGTATTGTCTCTCGGTCAAGGGCAAGGAGTACGCGAATAAGCTTGATACCGATGCCGGTGTTATTGAGCGGCAGCCAAAGGTGGCAGTTATGCTCGTGATCGAACGTGAGCATGATGGAGAAAAACAGTATTTATTGCAGCAGCGGCTCAAGCACCCCTACTATGGGTTTTGGGGTGCGCCTACTGGCAAAGTGCGGTGGGCCGAGTCAATCGCCGATGCGGCCTCGCGTGAATTGACGGAGGAGACGGGTTTACGGGGTGAGTTTGTTCATCGCGGGGTGTACCATGAACGTGTGCGCCATGCGCAAACAGGTGAAATTATCGAAGACAAGATCTTTCACCTGATGTTTTGCAAGGTATTTTCGGGTAAATTGGTCGTACAGTTTGAGGGCGGCAGAAATACTTGGCGTACACTCGATGAGATGCGTGATGAACCAAAAAAGTACAAGAGTTTTTTGCGAGAAATCACGGCGTGTATCAACGGGTGCGGCGAGTTGACTGAAATAATATATGAATATGGTAGTGCGGAGTTCTAGGCCGCGGGCAGTACGTGCGGTATTGTGTGGGTCGTACAGGCGCGATATTGACGGGTTGCGGCGAGCTTACGACGAGCTAGCCGTAACTGGCTGTCAGGTATTGTCACCGCGACGAGTGGACTTTATGGACGGTGAATTTGTTGTTGACGCTGCAGAAGTTGGCCTGTCGCCTCGAGAGATAGAAAACTGGCATTTACGGGCTATCGAGCAGTCTGATTTTATTTTACTACATGCCCCCAAAGGCTATGTTGGCATAAGTGCTGCGATGGAGATCGGTTATGCTCTCGCATTAAAGAAACCAATCTTTTCACGAATAGCACCGGTTGATATCATGCTGCGCGAACTAGTTTACGTTGTTCCGAGCGTGTATGATGCATTATGCATCTTGGGATTTCGTAGCTAATAAATAGATTTACGCCCATAACTTGCATGGGGGTGTATAATAAAGTCTATGAACAAATCAATGACGATAGTAAGACGGGAAGTTTGCCGACTGCTTGGCGGCGATACGTCAGGCCATAGCGACGATCACGTTGAGCGTGTAGCACGGCTAGCAGAGCGATTCGCGAATGAGTATAAAGAAGCGGTTGTGATGGACGAAGTGCTACTGACGGCATGGCTGCACGATGTTGATGACTATAAATTAGTTGGCAAAGAGCAAGCGGATAAACTCAATAATGCCACGTCAATTATGGTAAAGGCTGGTGTTGCGGCTGATTTGCAGGATGCGGTGCGTCATAATATTGCTCGGATTGGCTATAGTCGTTATCTACATGGTGTGCGGCCAGAACGTTTGGCCGGTCAGATAGTGTCTGATGCCGATATGTGTGATGCGATCGGGGCATGTGGTATTGAGCGGGCGCTTGTCTATGCGGTGAATCACGGTAGTTGTCGGATATTTGATCCAACTGTTTGGCCTGATGTGAACATTGATGCGCATCGATATAACGCCAACGGCGGTACACATGATGGCGATAGCTTCATTAATTATTTCTTTGAAAAGTTATTGAAGCTACCAAAGATTATGATGACCGACCCGGGCCGAGACGAAGCGTTAATTCGTCAGCAAACTATGGTTGCTTTTCTTCGTGCCTATTTTCGAGAAAAGAATGCACCGGAGTGGGGCGATTTCCTAGAAGAATATCTTACTTCGATGGATGAGTAGAGGTATATTGCTCTTCCCAGGTCGTTATAGCCTGCCAAGTCGTTTCGTTGATTACGCTACACAGCTCAGCTACCGTGGCGATATCCGATGAAAACTCGCTGTCTACTTGCTCGGCTGATGCTGTATGTAATTCGTCAGCCAGTTTGTCGAACAGCAACATACGTTGTTGAGTGTAGGTGACGAGCGGCTTGATATCAAGAGCGATATGCTGCCGCCGTGAACTGTCTGTTTGGTAGGAGATCATATCAAGTGTTTCTAGGTAGCGTAGTCCACCGGTAATGGCCGCCTTACTAAAGCCAGTTTGCTCATGCAGGCTTGTGTGGCTATGGTGGTACGGTGGGGCGACAAGGAGGCAATGTATGATCGTTGCCGAGGCTGGCGGGATGCCGAGCGAGACCAAGGTGGCTATGATATTTTTTGAATTTATATCCATGTGAACAATATATCACATAATATTGACGAAGGGTAGCCTGAAGCGTGAACAGTATAGAATGATTGTGATATACTAATGTGATGACCAGGCCGTTGCTATATGATGAAATCGATCAAGATAGTATGAATGCTTCGTTTCACACTCGTAGTTGGCCGCCAGTCTATACCGCTTCACCCCGCTCACGTATCGTGCTGGTTGGTCAGGCGCCGGGACGAATAGCGCAGGAAACACGCACGCCATGGAATGATGCCAGTGGCCGCACGTTGCGTCAGTGGCTGGGGGTTACCGATGAACAATTTTATGATCCTGATTTGTTTGCTCTAATGCCGATGGATTTTTATTATCCAGGTAAGGCTGCGCATGGTGATTTACCGCCGCGATCGGAGTTTGCCAAAAAGTGGCATCCACGGCTGCTAGCACAGATGCCGGATGTGAGGCTGACGATTTTAGTTGGTGCTCATGCTCAGCGATACTATCTTAATAAGCAGGCGAAGCGCAACCTGACCGAAACAGTCGCGCATTATGTGGAGTATCTGCCTCATTATTTTCCACTTGTCCATCCATCACCGCTTAACTTCCGCTGGCGGGCGCGCAATCCGTGGTTCGAAATGAACGTCATTCCGATTCTGTCTAAGATGGTCAAAGAATTAGCACAGTAGTCAAGATCATGGTAGGGTATTCATACTAACATAGCTTCGCGGTCAATCTTTTTGTAGCACGAGGCCACTTCGTGTCGGTGTATATACACGTATAATGTGCTCGTCGTTATGTGGCGTTGTAAAGTAGCGGCCATTAGGGTCAATCCGGCCCTGTCCGCCAAACTGTTGGTCGTCGCTGCTGAGTGCTACCCGGTATGACCCAGCTGCCGCTGGTACGCCGTAATCCGTCCACGACTGATCGGGCGAGAAATTCATAATAAACAGCAGGTCACCACGCATGAAGCTGACGACGTGGTCGTGTTGGCGAATGGTGAGGTAGTGAACGCTCGGGTCGTCAACGGTTTGGATGAGCTTCATCAGCGCCGCGTCAAATTCGCCCAACCATTGGTATTTGAGAAAACCATTGTCCCGTAAACTCCACTGGCGCCGCGCGTGTTTGAACGACCAATGATTACCCTGACGTGGAAAATCGATCCACTCGGGATGTCCAAATTCATTGCCCATGAAATTAAGGTAGCCGCCGCCGTGCAGTCCGGCTGTCAGCAGTCGAATCAGTTTATGTAGGGCTATGCCACGTTCCACGGTCAGGTCCGGATCGTCTTTGTTCATATGCCAATACATTTCTTTATCAATCAGTCGAAAAATCAGCGTCTTGTCGCCGACCAAGGCTTGGTCGTGACTCTCGGCGTAAGTGATGACTTTTTCCTCTGGGCGGTGCGAACTCAGCGTATGTGCCAATTCGCCCAAGTCCCAATCTTCGTCGCGCTTTTCCTTCAGCGTTTTGATCCAGAGGTCGGGCGCGCCCATTGCTAATCGATAATCAAAGCCCAAACCACCATATTCAGCCGGTGCCGCCAAGCCCGGTAGCCCGCTCATCTCCTCAGCAATGGTCGTGGCATCGGGGCGAACAGCGTGGATGACGTCATTTGCCAGTCTGAGATAGACCAGTGCGTCCTTATCAACATCGTCAGCAAAATAATCATCATAACTGGTGAAGCTTTTTCCCAAACCGTGGTCGTGATATAGCATACTCGTTACACCATCAAACCGAAAACCGTCAACATGGTATTCATCCAACCACCAGCGGCAGTTGCTGGCCAAAAAGTGCAGCACTTCCGGTTTGCCATAATCAAACAACCGCGAATCCCAGGCTGGATGATCGTGAGCTTTGAAATATTGCGTCGGGCTGCCTGCGAAATTACCGAGGCCCTCGACTTCATTTTTAGCAGCATGAGCATGAACGATATCAATGATGACCCGCAGCCCCAATCCGTGCGCCGCGTCAACCAACTGCTTAAAATCATCGGGCGTGCCAAAGCGTGACGATACCGCGAAAAAGTTACTGACATGATAGCCGAAACTGCCGTAGTACGGGTGTTCGGCAATGGCCATTAGTTGAACCGTGTTATAGCCAGCCTGTTTGATACGTGGCAGGACGCCCGCGGTGAACTCGTTGAAACTGGCGACCTTTTCCTCCTCGCTGCTCATACCAACATGTGCCTCGTAAATCAGCGGCACGTTTGGCACAGGCGGAATATCATGCTGCCATTGGTATGGCTCATCAGGCTGCCATACCACGGCCGAAAAATCCACCGAATCATCGTCTTGGACGACGTAAGTGGCGTATGATGGCAAACGCCAGCCGTCGCCGTTTGGCCAATAGACGCGTAGCTTGTACCTTTGACCGTGGTGTAGTACATTCTTCGGTAAGTCAATGCTCCACTCACCATGTGCGTCTGGTCGTAAGGCAAACTCCTCGTGCTCCTGCCAATCAGAAAAATCGCCAACCATCACTATGCGCGTAGCATTTGGCGCCCATTCGCGAAATGTCCAGCCCGCCGCTGTTTGGTGCAAACCAAAATGATGAAACCCTAGCGCAAAATCCGCTGGCGATTTGCCATCCAAAACCCTCTCAAGCGTTGACGAAACATACGTCTCGCGATCCTTGATGGCGCCCTCATGCGGTGCCAGCCACGGGTCAAGGTCAACCAGCGTTTTCTTGCTCATGCTTCTAGTGTAGCGGAAAAAACTGATATAATCTATCAAATGAAACCGTTTTCTTTTGAGATCACTGCTAGGCTTGGCGACACGCTGGCGCGCACTGGCGTTATTCACACGCCGCATGGTGATATCAAGACTCCGGCGTTTATTGTGGTGGGTACTAAGGCCAACGTTAAAGCCATGGTGCCAGAAATGGTTGAGTCGGTTGGTGCGCAGGCGGTGCTGGCGAACGCCTATCATCTGTATTTGCAGCCAGGCCATCAGCTCATCGAGAAGGCTGGCTATTTGGGCAAGTTTATGCACTGGGGCGGGCCGACATTCACTGATAGCGGTGGCTTTCAGGTGCTGAGTCTGGGCTCGGGCTTTAAGAAAGTATTGGCTATGAGTACCGATGTTGATGAGGAAATCGCCATCGCTAAAAAATCGTCGCGCCACGCTTGGGTGGACGAAAACGGCGTGATGTTCAAATCGCACCTAGACGGCTCGTATCATAAATTTACGCCAGAATTATCCATGCAAATTCAGGCGGGCATTGGCGCCGACATCACTTTTGCTTTTGACGAGCTAACCTCGCTGATTGATCCATATGATTATCAGGTGGAGGCATTGGCGCGGACGCACGCGTGGGCGGAGCGGAGTTTGGCGGAAGTTAAGCGTCTGCGTGCAGCTCGTCCCGACAAGCCATATCAAGCGTTGTTTGGTGTGCTGCAAGGCGCAAATTATGAAGATTTACGCAAGCAAACGGCTGCGTTTTTAGGCGCAATGGATTTTGACGGCTACGGCATCGGCGGCGCGCTGGAAAAGGAAACCATGGCGCAGACAATTCAGTGGGTCAATCAGATCTTACCTGAAAATAAACCTCGCCACCTTTTGGGTATTTCCGAGCCAGACGATATCTTTGCGGCGATTGAGCAGGGAATTGACACCTTTGACTGTGTTAGTCCGACGCGCGTGGCCAGAAACGGTGCGGCCTATACGTCGTTTGGTCGGGTCAATGTTCGCGGCCAGAAATACCGCGAACTGTTTGAACCAATTATGGAAGATTGCGATTGCTATACTTGCCGCCATTACACCGCCGCCTATCTCTGTCATTTACTCCATGCCCGCGAATCTCTGGCTGGTACGCTGCTGTCGATTCACAATGAACGATTTATCGTCAAACTAGTTGATGATATTCGTGCCAGCCTAGAGAATGGGACATTTTACGAGTTTCGCGAGGCGTTTTTAGCGACGTACTATCGCCACTAGCGCAAGAGCATTATTCGACCGTCACGCTCTTGGCCAGGTTGCGCGGCTGATCGACGTCATGGCCGCGCTTGACAGCCACGTGATAGGCTAGGAGTTGCGACACGACATTGAACAGAAGTGGCGTAAGGTGCGTTAATCTGGTTGAGACGCGAATCACCGTTTCGCCCGGTACCTTTTTTGTCGTGTCGGTGATGACAATGGCGTGAGCACCGCGAGTGTTCATCTCGATCAAGTTGCTCTGGGACTTCTCGTACAGCCAGTTGTCTTGGAGGTAGCAGACTTCAAAGAAACGATCATCGATCAGGGCGATCGGGCCATGTTTTAGCTCGCCGGCGGCATACGCTTCAGCATGAATGTAACTCACCTCCTTGAGTTTTAGCGCACCCTCCATAGCGATCGGATACAGCGTATCACGACCGATATAGAGTGCGTGATTGTAATCGGCATACGCCCTAGCGATGGAAGGTATCTCGGCACCTTGTTTATCGAGGACTTTTTGGATCTCGCTTGGTAGTATCGCTAATTCTTGCACAAATTCATCAATAAATTGTGGGTTGGTACCCTTGGCATTGGCGAGCATGATACCAAAGATCGTCAGAGCAGCAACCTGTGAGGTAAAGGCTTTGGTGCTGGCGACGCTAATCTCGGCGCCAACGTGTAAGTACACGCCGCCATCAACCGCTCGGGCGATTGTACTGCCGACGGCATTGACGACGCCGAGGCACTTGACGCCACGCCGCTTCAATTCATTCAAGCAGGCAAGGGTATCGGCCGTTTCGCCACTCTGGCTAACAATCATAGCGACCGAGTGCTCAGGTACATTGAATGCGCGGTAGCGTAGCTCGCTGGCAATCTCGACACTGATGGTTACGTCATCAGTTAGCTGCTCGATAAAGTAGCTGGCCTGCACACCAGCAAAGTAGGCAGTGCCGCAGCCAATGATGATAACATGTTTGACTTGGCGTAGTTCATCATCGCTCATATTGAGACCGCCCAGGCGCGCATATTTTTGGTCGGGTAGTACGCGGCCGGCTAGAGTGGAGGTGAGGCTGGTTGGTTGTTCATAAATTTCTTTGGCGAGAAAGTGGTCAAAACCCTGCTTCTGAATTGCCTGCATATCCATGTCGAGCATTTCGATTTTAATATCAAGCTTCTGTGACTCGATTGTCTGTAGCTCTAACCCATCGCGAGTGCAGCGGCCGATTTCACCATCGTGTAGATACACCACTTGATTGGTGTAGCCAACCAGCGCCGAGGCGTCACTAGCGATATATGTTTCGCCATCTCCGACGCCAATGATCAGCGGGCTGCCTTGGCGAGCCACGATAATTTCTTCGGGGTTCGTGGTGTCAAGCACTGCAATGCCATATGCTCCAACCACCATTTTCAATGCACCGGTGACTGCTGTCAGCAAATCCGGTGAGTCACGCCGCAGATAGTCAATCAGGGCCGCCAACACCTCGCTATCGGTATCGCTCTTAAACTCGTACTCATGGCCAGAAAGCATCGTTTTAAGGTCTTGGTAGTTCTCAATGATACCGTTATGTACCAGATAAATCTCGCCAACATGGTGTGGGTGAGCGTTGCGTTTACTTGGTTCACCATGCGTTGCCCAGCGGGTGTGTCCGATGCCGACCGTATCGCTCGTCTTATGTTGTCCGACGAGCTCTTCCAGCGCTGCCACCTTGCCTTTGGTGCGCAGCAGGGTTGGTGTGGCAGAACCCGACAGGGTGACAATTCCGGCGCTGTCATAGCCGCGGTACTCGAGCCGCTTGAGCTCGGCGACAAGGATGTTCTGCGCCTCGCGCTCACCGATATAGCCAACAATTCCACACATAGATTATTTCTCCTTTAGCGTTAACTGATACACATTCTTCAGTATACGACATCACAGAGAAAATAATAAACAAAAAGTAATAATTACAACAATCTACCCCTGTAAGAAACTGTTGTATATAATACAATCATCGATATTACCACTCAAAATGGACGCAGCATTTGGCGAGTATACTCGTCGCAACGTAGTGTCCACCAGTAGCGACCAACAAAGTTGGGAGCGGCAGTGACAGAAGTGTGTGAAAGGGAGCGACACCGAGTTGGTGGCAGCACCCGAGTACGACACTAATGAGTGCGACGTAAACGATAACAAATTTTGTGCCACTAACGCTGAGCCTATCAAGGGTGCGCTTGACGTAGAAAAATGTGACACCGTAGCAGATCGCGATGAAGATAAATAGAAAGAATAATAGAAAGACGGCAGACTGTCCGCTGGCCTTGATAAATAAGGTGGTGAGCTTGATGAACATCCAGGTTGCTGCGAGCGCTATGGTTAGAAGGAAGGCGATACTTAAAGAGGGTAGCTTCGGTAGACTGGTTTGATGACGACGATCATACTCGGCATTTAGCTCCTGACGCTCGTCATACGATAATCGTTTTGGGTACACACCGGCGCGAGCTGCTTCGGGTGTCACTTTCTTAGAAAAGATACTCATGCCCTATAGTATAAACCCTATTTACAACAGTTTGCAAACCAGTTATAATCAAGAACATACGCCGTGAGGTCTGTTTAATGGACTGTACCCGCGTGAAAATATAATTAAGTAAAGGAGAACTTCTACAAATGGCAGATGCATTTGACCGAAGCAAGCCGCACGTGAACGTCGGTACTATGGGCCACGTTGACCACGGCAAGACGACACTGACCGCCGCAATTACGGCAGTGCTCGCAAAGCGCCTCCCAAGCGCAGTTAACAAACCAATTGCGTACGACCAGATCGACAACGCACCAGAAGAGCGCCAGCGCGGTATTACCATCGCCAGCTCACACCAAGAATACGAGTCACCGAACCGTCATTATGCACACGTTGACATGCCAGGCCACGCTGACTACGTCAAGAACATGATCACTGGTGCTGCCCAGGTTGACGGCGCGATCCTCGTGATTGCGGCAACTGACGGCCCAATGCCGCAAACCCGCGAGCACGTCCTGCTGGCAAAGCAGGTTGGCGTGCCAAAGATCGTTGTCTTCCTCAACAAGATGGACATGGCTGACGCAGATATGGTCGAGCTGATCGAGGAAGAAGTTCGCGAGCTGCTTGCTAAGAACGGCTTTGATGAGAATGCCCCAATTATCAAGGGTTCGGCTCTCAAGGCGCTAGAAGGCGACGAGAAGTATGAAGACGCTATCATGGAGCTGGTTGACGCGATGGATAACTACATCCCAGAGCCACCACGCGACATGGACAAGCCATTCATTATGCCAATTGAGGACGTCTTCTCAATCAAGGGTCGCGGTACTGTGGCAACCGGTCGTATTGAGCAGGGTGTTGTTAAGCTGAACGACGAGGTTGAAATCGTTGGTATCCGCCCAACTCAGAAATCAGTGGTGACCGGTATTGAGGCATTTAAGAAGTCTCTGGATCAGGGTCAAGCAGGCGACAACGCTGGTGTCTTGCTACGCGGTATTGAGCGGACTGACATTGAGCGCGGCCAGGTCTTGGCAAAGCCAGGTACTATTACGCCACACACCGAGTTTGAAGCTGAAGTGTACATCTTGAAGAAGGAAGAGGGCGGTCGCCACACTCCATTCTCCAAGGGTTACAAGCCACAGTTCTACTTCCGTACCACTGACGTGACGGGTGAAGTTGAACTACCAGCTGACAAAGAAATGGTTATGCCAGGCGACACCGTAACCTTCAAGGTTAAGTTGCTCGCCCCAATCGCTATGGAGCAAGGTTTGAACTTTGCTATC
>JABCOH020000016.1 GCA_013333695.2 Candidatus Saccharimonadota bacterium
AACGAGCTCAAACCAGAACTGGATATGTCTCAACCCAGGAAATGCAAGTAATGCATCTCAACCAGTTTGAGCCCAGTCGGCGAGCTATTTTCGGTGGGCGTTAGCCCTATCTCTTTGAAGCCTCCTTTCTCTTGATGTCGAAGAGACTCAGCATCGTGATCACCCCCGCAGGGGCGATCACGATGACGATGTAGATCGTCATCGCAATGACGAACCCCCACCCTCTTGCCCAGGTGGCGAGGAGTAGCGGGAATAGTGTGGCCGCGAACCAAAAGAGGATCCCCGCTCCCCGGAATCTCAATTCGTCGGTGACGGTGCAGACCGCGGCCGTTGCCGCGATGGTCGCCCCCACAAGGAGGATCGCGATCATAATGATCATCGGCGCAAACTGATTCACAATCTTTCCTTTCGGTAGAAGAAAAAGCTCAAAGCTAAAGGGCGACTCTCGCCCTAGACAATGACTCTGAGCAAAAGCTGATATATATATCACTAATAGAATAAAATGTCAATGGATTTTGTCAAAAATGTGGTATTATATGCATTTTTGGCGCCTGGGGAGGTCTAGTGAGTCAGTGGCCCTTCACTAAATTCCCCGCGCTTGATACTGCCGAGGCTGTAATTACCAAAATCTGTCCGGTGGAGTTTGGTGACAGTGTAGCCGAGAGCGGCAAAGGTGCGGCGGATTTGGCGGTTGCGGCCTTCGCTCATCTGGACGATCCAGCGGCGGTCGTCGCCGTCGTGCTGGCGCTCAAGTGTCAAGCGGCTGGGACCGTCAGGTAGCTGCACACCAAAGTCATTGATCATTTGTCGGTGAAGTGGCTGAAGTGGCTGGTCAAGCGTCACCAGATAGCGCTTAATTTTATAAAACGATGGGTGTGTCATCTGGTGAGCGAAGTCGCCGTCGTTGGTGAGGAGAATTAGTCCGGAGCTGTCTTTGTCGAGGCGGCCGACGGGTTTCAGGTGGTGGAGGCTGGTCGGTAATAATTCGTAAATAGTCGGTACGCCACCCTGCGAGGCGCGTGAACAGAGGTAGCCAACGGGTTTATGGAGGAGGATGAGCTGGTGGGTTTGGGCGGTGAGTTGTTTGTTGTCGTGGCGAATAATGTCGGTGGTGGTGACGCGTTGGCCGAGCTTGGCAGGCTGGTCGTTCACGGTGACCGTGCCCTGCTCGATCAGTTCGTCAGCCTGACGGCGCGACACGCCAAATGCCAGCGCCACGAATTTGTTGAGGCGCTGGGCGGATGAATCGGTAGAATCGGATGTTTGCGTTGGTGTCATCATACTAGGAGGCTACCGGTGGCTGCGGCGGAAAGGCGTTGGTCGGCGACTGGGGTGTCGCTGGCTGTGCTGTGGGCGATGGCTCACCTTTAGGGGTTGAGGTCTGCTCTGGCTCGGACGCTGGAGCTGGGTCGGTCGGCATCGGTGCTGGGGTGGGCAGGACGAATGGCGTATCATCATTTTGTGGTTGTGATGATGCCGTGTTGGCGAGCTCGGCATTGATCGCGGTACCAGCATCAAGCGGCTGGTCATCGGCTGGCGTCGGCAGCGGCTCGAGTGCATCAAGCGTCAGGTCGCCGTGCGGCCCCGCCATGGCATCAGACGTTGGTAGCGTGAAGTCGTCTGAATCTGGCGTTGGCTGCGGCGAGGCCTGTATAGACTCGAGCTGGTCGCTGAGCTCCTGCTCCATCATCTTGGACATGTCCGGCTGTGGCTCTTGGCTCAGCGGCTGGATCACCCGCTCACCACCGTGGCTGGTCGGCTGTGGCGATGGTGATGAGACTGGCGCTGTTGGCTCTGGCAGGGCGTCGGCCGGGGTGGTCGGTGCTGGCCCAGAGACCGGAGGTTGCTCTACCTCGGGTGCTGGAGTTGGCGCTGGGTCGGTTGGTGTCACTGGTTCTGTGGTGGCCGGCTCGGCGGTTTGCTCAGTCGATGCGGATGGAGCTGCCGGCGTCGGCGCGGCGCTCGGTAGGACGAACGGTGCTGGGTCAGTTGCTGGAGGGGTTGAATTGTCTGGACTAGCTTGAGCAGGTGCGATGGCTGAATCATCGTGGGCCGTCGGAGTTATCGGTGCGGTCGGTGCCGGGGTAACAACGTGGGTTGCGATTGCTATCTCTGCCGGTGACGGCAAGGTGGCTGCCGGAGCGTCTTGCTGGGTGGCTGGCGCCGCTAACGGTGTGTTGGCTGCCGCGGGTTCTGCGGCTGGAGCTGGTGCGACTGGTGCGGCCGCTGGTGCATCGCCGAGTACTTCGTGGACCGTACGCACCACGTCTTCGATGCCGACTTGTGACTTGACGAGGTAGCGATCAGCGCCGAGGGCTTCACCACGTTGCCGCTGGTCTTCGGATGACAGCGCGGTCATCATGATGACTTTGACGTCGCGTGTCTCGGTGGTCGAGCGCAAGATATCCAGCATGTCAAAGCCAGAAATCTTGGGCATCATTACGTCACTGACGATCAAGGCCGGGCGTTCTTTGATAGCCATAGCCAAGGCCTCTTCACCGTCGCCCGCCGAAACGATGTCGTAGCCCTCAGCTAGTAACCTGACGCCGTAAATCTCGCGCAGGCTTTTGTCGTCTTCTACTAGTAAAATCTTTGTCATAACTACCTCTACTATACCGAAGTTTGCGCCAAAATACTATAGTGGTTATGGTTTTTGTTGGGCGGCATCTGGTTCTGGGGCGGCGAGTGGTGTTGATGGCATGGGCGTAGCGGTTGGCTCAGGGGGTGTGGGTGTGGCAAGAGGCTCGGGGGCTGGGTCGGGCGGTGTGGATGGCATGGCGGGCGCGGGAGCGGTTGGCTCAGTTGGTGGTGCGGGCATCAGCGGCAGCGGGCTAAAGTTGGGCGGTGGCACGGGTGGCGTGGCCGGCTTAGTCAGGACGGTACCGGCGGCGTCCGGCTGCGTGGCGTTGATCGGGACGGGCGGCTGGACAGCGACAGCGGTTGGCGGTTCGGTGGTCAGTGGTGGAGCAGCGGGCGTGGGGATGGTTGGTAGTTGGCGCATGGCCTCGTCGGTTCGGGTGCGAGGAATCTCGAGAAAGAAGGTGCTGCCCTTGCGGTATTCGCTGATGACGAATAGGCGGCCAGACATCGCCTCGGTCAAGCGGCGGCTGAGATACAGGCCGAGGCCAGTGCCGCCGATCTCGCGAGTGTCGGAATTGTCGACGCGGTAGAACTTTTGAAAGAGGTGCGGTACGTCTTCGGCGGGGATGCCGATGCCGCTGTCTTGGACGCTGATGGTGATCGTTTTGTCATCGCCAGTGATGTCCACGACTACTTCCCCGTCGGGCGTGTACTTGATAGCGTTTTCGATCAAGTTAGAAACAACTTCGCGGAGGTGATCGGCATCGACGTTGGCGTAGTAGGCTGGCTGAACAGTGGCGGCGGCGTCCGGACGGAAGGTACAGACGAGGCCTTTTTCAGCGGCACGCGGTGCCAGGCCCTCAAAGATCTCGCCAACGAAAGTGGTGATATTGATAATCTGTGGCTCATTCTTGAGGCGGCCGTCTTCGGCGCGGCTGATGTCGAGCAGATCTTGGAATAACCGACCCAGGTGCTGGGCTGAGGCGTGGGCCTTGGTGATGAAGTCGCGTGCCTTGTCGTCGATGTGGGCGGTGGCTGGGTTGAGGGCCAGGCCGAGATAACCCTCGATGGAGGCAACGGGGGTGCGCATTTCGTGGCTGGCGGTAGAGATAAATTCGGCTTGCTGGCGCTCCTCGGCTTTTTCTTTGGTGATGTCACGAAAGACGACGATGATGCCTTCGTTGTCCTTGCCGACTGGCGAGGCGACGATGGAGACGAGGATTTGCTTGTCCGAGGCAGTGCGGAGGAGCAATTTGTCGGAGTGTGCTGGCCGATTATTGATCAGTGACTGCATGACCGGGTTTTCGGTAACGGTGACGTCTTTGCCGTCGGCGGTGACTAGTTGGATGACGCTTTGCCATTTGAGGCCGAGGGCGTCGCCTTGGTTCCAGCCGATGATCCGCTGAGCTGAGGGGTTGATTAGCTCGATATTGCCCTCGCGCGAGATGGCCAGCACACCGTCGTCGATAGTATTGATGACAATGTCAGAGGTGCCCTCGGCGGTGGATAGCTTGGTGCGAAGTTCAGAGATGTCGCCGAGCTTACTGACGCGCGGCTGATGGCGCCAGATGATAAAGCCAAGAGCTAAGGGTGCCAGGCCAAAAAATAGGGCGCCAATCGTGGCGATGAGGCTGGCGTGCTGGGTGATGGCGGCGGTGGTGATGGCGGTGACGACGAGGAGGCTGGTGCCGAGGACGACGGGCCAGCCAAAGAAGCCGGCGAATACCGCAGCGCTGAGCCAGGCGGCGGCGAATGGCGAGGCCAGAAAGCCGCTGGTGGCAACGAGCGAGCCGACGGCAAGGATGATTAGGCCGTAGACGGTGATGGATGCGGCGGTGATAGCTCGGCGCGGTAGCCACAGACAGAGGATGAGGGCGGCGAGGCTGACGAGGGCGCTGATGGCGGCGGCGAGGTCGGTGATGGCTTCGCCAATGGGTAGCCGGTAGCCGGTAGGAATAAAGCGCGCCCAAGCATAGAGGAGGACGATGACCAGCCCAACGAATAGAGCCGCCTCGCATAGTCGCCGCAGCCAAAATCGCGACAATTCACCGACTTGCGAAACATCCCCCGCCCACTTCATGCTTGTATTATAGACCGAGATGAGCAAAAATGATACCCACATTGAGCCACGTCACGGTAAGTCAAGCATGGTACGTATTTGGTTGCCCTGAGGGGCGCTCAGCCCTTCCCTAAAATCGCCTCGAGCATTTTCATCCGCGAGGCCATGATGGCAGGGATGGCACCGCTGATGATGGCGACTACTAGCACAACCTCGGCACGGAATAGCAATTCCCACCACGAGATGTCGAGTGTCACGTCAGCAATTGGTAGACTGAACGGATGCGCCACTACATACGGCACCAGCCCGCCGAGGAAAATTGCCAAGCCGACCGCTATACCGCACACCGCATAAAATAGCGCTAGTAGGACATAGCTAAAGACGATCACTCGCGGCTTGACGCCAATTGCCCGCTGAATGCCGATTTGCCGCCGCTTGTTGATGATGTCAACGTAAATCACGATGAAGATCGTCACCGCCGCAATGATAATGCCGACTATTAGCATAATGGCGTTGAGCGACTGAAAACTACCGGTAATCGTATCCATAACCGTCGCTCCGTCGCGCCAATCGTGAACGCGCAGGCCCGGATAGTTCAGGTCAGTAAGCGCTCGTTGCACCGACGCCTCCTTGCCGCGGCTGGTGCGCACGACGATCATGCTGGCATCGTTTTCGCCAGCTGCCAAACGGCTCGGCATGCCGCTGGTGAGCTTGCGCCATAAATCGCGCGAGATGTACGCTTGAATATCTGCATTATAAAATTTTGTCGAGGTAATACCGCCGACTTTGACGTCAACCTTTTTACCGTTAATACTTATCGTTACCCGGTCGTCAACTTTGACTCCCTCGAGCGAACCTCTCTCGAGCAGCCGGCTACCCAGGACGATCTCATCGTCGCCCGCCAAAAACGTTCCGTCCGACACGCGGTTAGCGACCTCCAGGGTTTGGCGAAAGTCTCGCGGATTAACGACATTGATCCGAGCCTGCACCTGCTTATCATCGTTATATCCTAATACCGCTGGCACAGCCAGGATTTTGTCAGCCGCCGTCACGCCGTCGATGCGTTTGATCTCGGCCAGCTTGTCATCGACATTGGTGATGTACTCGCCGGGCTTTTTGACATCAATATAGGCCTCGCCGACCATCAGATTCTTGATCTGCGATTCAATCGCCGAGGTGACGCCAGCTAGCAGCGACGATATGAAGGCTAGATTAATGAATGCCACCGCCACTAGCAGCGTCGTCAGGCCCAGCGTCCACTTACGGCCGCGCACGATGTACTGCCGCATCAATCGCCAGCCTAGCAAGAACTCGCGCCACAGATTGTTCTTGGGCTGGCGCGGCGTTTGCGTTTCCTGCGTTTTGCGGGACTGACTCATAGTAGTCTCCCGGCTGCGGGCTGACGCTCGCCTTTTAATTTGCCGTTTTCAAACACGATTTGCCGCTTGGCATAGGCTAGTTCATCAGCTTCATGCGAGATCATCACCAAGGTTATGCCGCTGGCGTTAATTTCCTTCAACGTTTCCATAACATTCTTTGAGGCAACCGTATCTAGGTTAGCCGTCGGCTCGTCGGCAAAGATAATGTGCGGCTCATTGACCAGCGCCCGGGCAATCGCCACGCGCTGCTGCTCGCCGCCAGATAATTGCGATGGCAGGTGGCGCGCTCTGTCCTTCAAGCCAACACGATCTAGTTCTTGTAGAGCTTTTTGCCGAGCAATCTTCGCCGAGCACCACATCAGCCGCGGCAACATGACGTTTTCCAGGGCGGTGAGCTCACGAATCAGGGCATACTCTTGAAAAATATAGCCAACTTGGCGCAGGCGTAGTTCAATTCGCTGTTTTTCTGGTAGCTGAGTGATCTCTATCGCTGGTGTCTCGTCACCCCTACTATCAAACCAGATTGTGCCGTTATCAGGGCGGTCCAACATCGCCACCTGATGCATAAAGGTCGATTTGCCCGAACCATTGCGCCCTGTGATCATCAGAAAATCGCCGTGACGAATAGAAAAACTGACGTCCTTGAGCGCACGCGTGGCGCTATCACCCGAGCCGTACGTCTTGCTAAGGTGCTCAATGGTAAGAATTTCGCGGGCCATAGTATCAGTATAGCGCGCGGTGGGGCGCTGCTTCAAGCCGAGATCCCGAAAAACCTACCGCAGTTTTGTTATCATTTCTACTTCGCGGGCCGTAAGACCATATTTTTCATAGAATGCAATGGCGCGCTGGTTGCTGCTCAGCACTTTTAATCGCAAGGTGTCGCAATTTTTACCCTGGAAATAGCGCTTCATTTCATCTAGTAAGGCTCGCCCGACACCGCTGCCGCGCTGCTCTGGCTCGACATAAAGCAGTCCGATCCAGCCATCTTTTCGCGGCTCATGCACTGCATCGAAAACGGCGTCCTGACCGGGCTGATGATCGATAATCACGCCCTGAATAAAGCCGACCACCTGGCCGTTCTCCTCGGCAACATATATCGCGCCGTTCATATTTTCGCTATCACTGATCATCCGCTGCATGTAGCCGTGCGCGTCCCGCAGACTGGCAAACGGCAGAGATTCCGCCGTGTCGTCAACTTGCGCGAAATGTGCGTGTAATTTAATCGCTAGCTTATCGATCGTAACGCGGTCTTTGGGGTGGAAGGGGCGGATTGTCATAATAAAATCATACTATGGTGGAGTATCAATGGCAAAACTCATGTTGTCGCTAAAAAGGCTTACCTAACTAGAACGATTTGATTTTTATTCTTTAGCAAAAAATCAATTGTTATATCATTGTATATTATTTTTAATTGTTTTACTAGGGATGAATTTGACTTATTCCCAAAACTTATCTTCTTCGTCTTGTTGTTCTGCAAAAGTCCACACTTCTCGTATCTTGCCATTCTCTATTTTGAATAGGTCAATACCCGGGTCATTATACTTTTTAAGTATTTATTTTAGAAGTACGAACATTGTCAACTGCTTATGATAGATGTCTCTATATTACTACTCAAAAAGTTTTACAAGGAAAACGGGCGATTATAATCTTATATCACCTAAGTACGGGTACGAAAAGGTTTGGTGACCCTACCGGGAATCGAACCCGGGTTGCTGGGATGAGAACCCAGTGTCCTAACCGCTAGACGATAGGGCCGCGTAAGCTACCGGGTCATTATAGCATGGTTAGCTGGGGGCGTCTAGCCCATCTTGTTGACGACGTCGATCAGCTTGCGGGGCGTGATGTCGGCCTTGATGAGGTAGCCGTCGACGCGGTTCATGATGGCGGATTTGGTGGCGTCGTCCTGCTCAAAGTTCGTCATAATGAGGATTTTGCTCTCTGGAATCAGGTCGGTATCATCAGAGCGCAGAGCATCCAAGATTTGGTCGCCGCGCTGTTCGGGCAGCATCAAGTCAAGGATGATCAAGTCAAACGGCTGACTCCGGGCCATGACTAGCCCGTCATTGCCATCGACCACCCACGTCACGTCGTAGCCAGCTTTTTGCAGGCTGCGCACATACATCTCGCCGATAAAGCGGTCATCCTCAACGCACAAGATTGTTTTGATCGCCATACTTCCCTCCTCTTATCCTCGATACATAGCGTGATTTTTTATCCAGCCACCGCCCTGGCGGATCAGATTGCGATTGAGCTGTCCGTCCTCGAGCAGCTTGTCCTTGACGGCGGCGTACACCGGCACGGTAAACGAAAAGACCGAGCCTTCGTTCTCTTTGGAGCGCGCGGTGATGTGGCCGCCATGACTCTCGATGAAGGCCTTGCAGATGTAGAGGCCGATGCCGGTGCCAGAGACGGTTTCGCGGCTGCGGTGCGAGCGGTAGAATTTGTGAAATAGATTTTTGACGACGCTCGGCGGCATGCCAACGCCGTTGTCGGCGACGGAGACTTCGATAAAGTCACCTTTTTGTTCGGCGCTGATAGAGACAGTGCCGCCCTCGAAACTGTATTTGATGGCGTTGTCGATGAGGTTAGAGATGACTTCGCTGATGCTGGAGCGGTCGGCAGCGACGGTCGGCAAGTCACTGGGGATGCTGATATTGAGCAAGCGGTGCTGCGTCGATGCGCGCAGCTGCATGTCGTCGGCAATCGAGCCATAGATGTCAGAAAGCGAGTCCTCGGCGAGGTGAATGCTGAGGTGGTGGCGGTCGAACTTGGCAACATTGAGAATATTATTGATATAGCCAGATAAGCGATTGGCAGAGACCGTCAGCCGTGCTAACAGCTGCGGTTCGTCACCTTTCAGGCGGCCGGCCAGCTCCTCGGCGAGGACGTCGAGGTAGCCGCGGATGATGGTGATCGGGCCGCGGAGTTCGTGGGCGGCGAAGGAGATGAAGTTGAGGTCTTCTTCCTCGGGTAGGTACTGGGTTGAGCGGTCGATGAGGACGATGACGGTCTCACCGGGTGCATCTTTTTGGTAGGAGGCGATGATGTCAAAGAAGCGAGTTTTTTTAAATGCACCGTTGGCGGTAGCGACACGGCGCCAGGTACGCTCGGCGGAGACTTGGCGGGCGTCGGCGTCATCGAGCCAAGCTGTGAGCGATTGCTCGTTGAGAAAATCCAGCGCCAGATACGGCTGGCCGTCGGCGTCAGTGGCAATTGGTGCGGCCTTGTTGGCAGAGATGATGCGCTTGGCGGGATCGAGGACGACGATGCCGTAGCTGGTGTGATTGAGCGCTTGGGTCAGCAGCGCATCGGGACTTGGCGGCGGTGCGGGCTGAGTTGGCTCGTCGTAGATGAGTTCAAGGACGGTCTTGAAGCCGGTCTTGGCGTGCTGCTCGGCGTTTGGATTCGGCAGTGGCATGGTGGTGCGCTCGCCGCGTTTATGAATCAAGGCGATCAAGATATCATCAAGCGGCCGGCCGGCAATAATGATCAACATGGTCGAAAAAAGACTGCCGACGATGAAAATCGTACCAGTAATTAACCAGAACGCTGGGTGATTCCATGAAGTAGTACCAGTGATACTAAGGACGACACCGCCGATGAGCGCCACCGCCATCTGCCCGGCTAGTGCACAAGCGAACAACATGCGCCGGTGATATCGTCGAAAGTTACAAATCGACGTGCCGCCAGCTGTCATCGCCACGTGACGGATCCCCGCCCGGGCGTAAAGACGCCGATCCATGTTTGGCCGCGATTCAGGGTAAAGTCTTTGCCGTTTTCGTCAAGCAGTTTGAGCGGTGCGGTGAGACTGTCTTTCTTCCAGGTGATGGCGGTAGCAGTACCGTTTTGGAAGACGGTTGCCTTGCCTGAGCCAATGGTGACAGTGTCCTCGTAGCCGTCCGGACCGACGCGTCGCTCGAGCGGTGCTTCAAGGGCGATGACGACGTGCGGGGCGATTTGGCCACCTTCCCGGGCGGCGTGCGGTGCGCCAGCCAGCGAGCGTTTGTAGGTGTTGGTCGCTTTGTCATAAGTATAGGCAGTATTGTAAGTGCTGCCGCTAAAGTTGAGCTGGATGGTGGTGGCGTTCGGTGTTTCGGCTGGCTTGCCATCACCTCGTTTGAAGCCGGTAAATGATGATTCTTTGAAGCCTTTGGCGGCATTGAGGGCATCAAGTTTCTCGCCGGATGTGTAAACGTTGTGTGGGGCACGGCGGTCGCTAACTCGCCAATAACTGCCGCCGTTAAAGAACTGGTCGATGTCGCGGTAGCCGCTGCTGCGGACGGTGTCGAGGGCGTTCGGGCTGCCGCCAACGTGGGCGATGGAGGCTTGATACTGTGCGCCCCAGCTGAGGTAATAGAGGCGGAGGCTACGAACTGGGCCGATGAGGCCGGGCTTGGCGCCCTGATAAACGGCGAGGAAGCGCGTAATGCCACCCTCGGCGACGGCCTCGTAGACGATGCCAGCTCTCGATAGGCCGGACTGTGGGCGAGCGTCGGGGCTGTTCTCGATCATGACGGCGGTGACGGGTTGCTTGGTGGCTGCTTCGTCAGCGACCTCGAGGCCGGTGAGCGGTGAGTAGAATTTGGTTGGCTTTTTCTTGGCAGTGAAGAACGGTAGGCCGCCATCGTGCTGGACGGAATTGATAGCGACGATGAAAATACCAGCGATAACCAGCGAAGCGGTGATGAGGACAATCGCCCACAAGTGCTTCTTGCACCACTGGGCAAACGAGCGTTTTTTGGCTGGGGCGTTTGGTGACGCCTGCTCAAGTTTAGCTGATTTTACCGTCGGTTTTTGGGCCGCGGTGGCTGGGCGAGGATTCTTGATGTGCATGGGTTTAGTATAGCATAAGCAGCATATCCGGTAAACGGAGCCATCTGCTCGTTAATCAGGGTATTTTAGTATCGTAATCGGTGCTATATTACGCCCGTCGAGAACGCGGCAATTCCCCGCTCAAGCCGTGCCAACGTACGCTCGCGGCCGATCAGTGCTAGCGTGTCATTGAGCTGCGGGCTGAACGGCGCCCAGGTGATGGCGATGCGGATGAGACTAAAGAGAATACCGGGCTTTTGGCTGGTGATTTCTAGCAGTTCGTTTAGCCGAGTCTGGATTACTTCTGGCGTCCAGTCGGTGAGGTTGGCGAGCTCGTGGCGGGTAGTCTCTAGCAGCCTGCGCCGTTCGCTCTCAGATAACTTCTTGAGCTGCTTGTTGCCGTCAATAAGTTCCAGGTTGATCTCGGGCTCCGCAAAAAAGTAGCCAAATCCACCGAGGTCACGCAGGGTTTTTAAGCGGTCTTGGGCCAAGACGAGGACGCGCCGGCGATACCCCTCGTCCGCTCCGGCGGCACTGTCCGGCCAAAAATCATTAACCCGCTCGGCTAAATCATCCAGCGCGAGCGAGCGGATAAACTGCCCATTCGTCCACAGCAGCCGCTTTTCGTCAAAGCGAGCGCCCGAGCGCTGCACGCGGTCGAGGCTGAATTTAGTGATTAGCTCATCCATGGTGAAAGTCTCTTGCTCGGTGCCGTCGTTCCAGCCCATGGTGGCGATGAAGCTGTCCAGCGCCTCTGGCAGATAGCCGTCACGGATATAATCCAGCACGTCTTTGGCGCCGTCGCGCTTGCCTAATTTCTTGTTACCCTGCTCGTTCATGATGTGCGGCAGATGGGCGAATATGGGCCGCGGCAAGCCCAGCGCCTCATAGAGTGCCAGATAATTTGGCATGCTCGAGATGAACTCTTGGCCGCGAATGACGTGAGTGATATTCATCTCGGCGTCGTCGATGATGTGGGCAAAATTGTAGGTCGGGTAGCCGTCAGACTTGATGAGGATAAAGTCGTCAACGACCTCGGGGCTGGTAGTGACATCACCCATGACCTCGTCGTGGTAGGTGTAGCTTTTGGGCTCAGCCTTGAACCGGAGCGGCGTGGTGCCATCCCACTCCGGCGGATTGTCAGGGCGATGGTCACGGTAACGAAAGGCACGCTTCTCGGCCTGGGCGGCGTCGCGAAAGGCCTGGAGTTGTTCGGGCGTATAGGGGGCAGCGTAGGCGCGGCCGGCGTCGATTAGTTGCTGTGCCCACTTATGGTAATGCTCGAGCCGCTGGCTTTGGACGTACGGTCCGTGTGGCCCACCAATGTCTGGCCCTTCGTCGTAGTCGAGGTGCAGTGCCTTGAGGCTGGCGATGAGGTGTTCGCGGCTGCCGGCAACTTCGCGGACCTTGTCAGTGTCCTCGAGGCGCAGGATGAATTGGCCGCCGGCCTGCCGGGCGACGAGAAAAGCAAATAATGCCGTGCGAATGCCGCCAACGTGTAAAAACCCTGTTGGCGAGGGTGCGAAACGAGTGCGTGTAGTCATGGGGTGATTATAGCACGAGGCCGCAGTGCCAGTAAACGTGAGGGGTGCCTGCGGTGCTTACGGGGCTGATTATAAACTAGTGGCGATTTTGGTGACTTGCTCGCTTGACAGTGCCCCGCCGAGGGTGATTTGGTAGAGGACGCCGCCATTGATCCAGCTAGCGGTTCGGTCGGTGCTATAAATAGTCAGACCGCCGGCCGTGGTGGTTTGAACGTCGCCGCCGTCAGCCGTCAGGGTTTCCTTGAGGGCGGCGGAATTGAGCGAGCTTTTTTGCTGAGTGATGGTGTAGGACTGGCCGCCGTCAGCGTAGGCGAATTTCATGCGGACTTCCCCGCTCTTGAAGGTAATCGGGCCGCTGAGGGCATAGCCGGTCGGTCGATAGCCGGGGTATTTGGCGTTAACACCAGATTGGATGGCGGCGATACGGGTGGAGATGTTGGGCATACCGAGGTAGGTAAAATAGCCACCGATCAACATGATGGCCAGGCCGACAGAGGCGATTTGCAGCCAGCGACCGATGCGGTTCTTTGGTTTTTTAGCGCGGCGCGGCGCTTTTTCTGGAGTAGTGGCGCGCTGCAGGGCTTCGGTGATGGCCTCGTTTTTGAGAACGGCGGCTGGCTTGGGTGCGAGGGCGGCAGTGTGTTGTTTGGCCGGCAGGTGGTTTGGCTTGATAATACGCGTCGAGTGATGAGGCGGTGTGGCCGGGACGTGGCGAGTCGTAGTCCGGACGGTCTGAGGTTGCTGGGCAATGCGAGCTTGGGCACGCACAACGGTCGGGTGTGGTTCGGCCCGGCGATCACGCTCGGTCGGTTGCGGCTGGCTGGATGGCGCAGGTGCAAATTTATTAACGTGAGTGCTCATCGGGACGGAGGTGTCGCGCGTGATGTCGGGACGGCTGGCCAGGCGGCGCTTGGCATGTGATGGCGCGGCGACGTGACGACGGCTGAGCGTCGTTGATTTTTGACCGGCGGTTTTGTGGACGGTTTTATGGATATTTTGTTTGTTCATGAACCCCTCGTATTCCTAATGCTTATTCCTATTGTACAAAGTGGACATGCTTTTTGCAAGGGGCGAAATGTGGTATAATCTCTAATCATGTATCGGAAGCAAAAGCGCAGTTTAGAGCTCGCCCGCAGGACACTGATTTACACAGTTATGGTGCTGACGGTGTGTACGTTGGCGTTCATTTTGATTTTTCATACGCTTGGTTATCAGCTGGATCTCAAGACGCAGACGGTTGAGCAGCGGGCGCTGGTGCAGTATGACTCGCGGCCGCAAGGCGCACGGGTGTTTGTCGATGGCATGGAGCTTGGCAAGACACATATCAAGGGCATGCTTCCCGAGGGGCAGCATCAATTTTCCATGCGGCTGGATGGCTATGACGAGTGGCGCAAAGTTGTCGAGGTCAAGGCCGGGACGCTGACCTGGCTATCATACGCGCGGCTGGTGCCGAGTGAGCGTGTGGTGAGTTCAGTCAAGGAATTTTCATCGCTGGCCTCAGTGCGATTTTCGCCAAATTGGCGGTTCATGCTAGGCGTGATGCAAGCGACCGATGCGCCAAAGATCGTTTGGGGCGATCTACGTGATTCGGATAAGCCAAAGTTTAATGAGGTGACACTGGATACGTCGGTGGTGGCGGGTTACGGCGGCCAGGCGACGGCGCACACGTTTAAGATTGTCGAGTGGGATTCCGGTAATCGCTACGCCATTCTCAAACACACCTACGTGGTCGAAGGCCAAGGCGAGAAGGTCCAGTGGCTGAAAGTCGACCGCGAGAATAAAACAGTGGTTGATATCGCGAAAGTGATCGGGCTGGAACTAAAAGACGTGCGCTTCCTTGGTGAGAGTGGCAATGAACTATACGTACTACAGTCGAGCGGCGAACTACGGCGAGCGGACCTCAACGCGGCGACGATTTCTGCGCCGCTGATCAGTCATGTACAGTCGTTCTCGGTGTATGGTACGGATTATATCACCTACGTCGGGACGAATGGTATGAGCAAGCTGCAGCTGGCGGGCATTTGGCGCAAGGGTTGGACTGAGCCAGTGGTCGTGCGGCGACAGACTGAGGCGGAGGCTTCGACGCCGTTGATGATCAAGTTTTCGCGCTATGATAATAAAGACGTGCTAGTGGTCGGCGTTGGCTCGGCGGTGACGCTGCATATGGGTTCGGCGCTGGACGGGTCGAGCTCATCGGCGTCAAAGCTACTGAGCCGCGTCAAGTCGATCGCTGCCGGCAAACCACTGACCGAGCTGGATCTGAGCGGTACCGGGCGGTTCGTCTTGATGCGAACGACGGCTGGCTTTATGAGTTATGATATTGAGCGGCAATCGGTGTCGCACGATACGGCGCTGCCGACGGGGACGACGCTGGATTGGCTGGATGATTATCATGTGTGGAGCGTCGAGGGCGGCAAGGTGGTGATGCGCGAGTTTGACGGCGCTAATCAATCGACAATGCTGGAGGCCAGCGAAGGGTTCGATGCGTCACTGTCGCACGATGGTGACTGGCTGTATGCTTTCCGCCGAGCCGACAACGGCACGGTGACGATGTCGCGACTGCGAATGACGATCAAGCGCTAACTAACGCCATCTTCTGATTGCTCGCCTTTGACCCTTTGATCTTTTGTAGTCTTTTATTCTTTGGCGCCGAATAATCGCTCCAGTAGTGTTGGCGATGGCTTGCCGGGGATAGCGCCGGACTGCGTGGTGACTGGCTCGGTTGATTTGGTAGCGCCAGATGGGTCGGGGCTGATTTGCTCGGCAAAGACCAAGAGGCGTTTTTCGGCGGTGCCGAGCGGCACGCAGCTGATCAGGGTGAGTATCGGCTTGTCGGTCTGGATCTGGATGCGGCTGACCTCATTTGGCAGGACGACTTCTTTCTTGGTGACGGCGTAGGTGTAGCGCTTGCCCTGGTAGTGCATGTAGATGATGTCGTCTTTGACGAGCTTTTCGTTTTGGGCAAAGACAAACTTGTGGTCACCGGGTGCGAAGGCATCGTTAGAAGAGTGCGCCGAGAAAACGGCATTACCAACTTGGCCGGGCACGGCGTTAGCACCAGTGATCGCGAAGTGAGCAGCGCCCTTCTCCATTGCTTTCATTTGAGCGTTATGGTCGGCCGCGTTGACACCATAAATGACCGGCACATCAACGTTGAGTTTAGGGATGATCAGCCGTGGGTCGGGGCCGACAGCGGCGTTGCTTGCTGGATTGACAATGATGTTTTGTGGGTCGACATTGCCCGGGGTGGTGTAGGCAGCGGCGATGCCAAACAGAACGCGGTTGTACTGTAAAAAGACGAACGCCAGTAGCACCAACACGCCGGCGAGTGCCGGGATGAAATGGCGTGATTTGGTGACTTTTTTGGCCTTGTCGCGGACGGTCTGCTGGATCTGGGCACGGAGGCGCTTGATGGGGCTTTGGGCGGACAACATATCGGTCATGGCCGGCGCAGTGGCGGTGTTAGCGTCGCGAGCAGACTGGACCAGCCGGTTAAATTCTTGCTGCTTTTGGTCGAGGTGCGAGGCGTAATAGCGCTCGTAGTACATCTGGTAGTATTTTTGCCAGGAGCTGTGGTACTGCTTCCACTGATCGGCGGTGATTTGCGGCTGATGAGTGGGAGTTTTGGCCGGGGCGGCCGGCTGCGGCTGTGTGGTTGGTGGCGTGGCGGTGGGCTTGTCCGTTGACTTGTTCGCTGGCTGGGGCTGAGGTGACTCGGTGATTTGAGCGGGATGATCGGGAGATGGCGCTGCGGACGGCTGGGTCGGTTGAGCTGCCGGTGGTGCGGTGTTCAGGGCGTGCGGGCTTGGCGTGCGCGGTGGCGGCGTGACAGTGGTGCGCTCGGTCGGTTCTGGATGCGGCTGCTCTATGGGGCGCGGCTGAACCACCGGTGTGGTGTGCGGTGTTGATTCGGTGCTGCGGCCACCGTAAATAGCATTAATTTGATCACGAATAACGTTGGCGGCAGCAGCTTGCGAGCCGGAATAATCACGTGGTGGCGGCGTAAGCGGACGAGGTTGACTCGAGATTGGCGCCCCCACTCGCCTGCCAAACTGATCGTCATGTGGATTCATCACCTCTTATTATACGGGAAAACGCTAGAAAGATAAAGCGTCCGGGCTCTTGCTGCTGTGGTAGCGGCCGTGGTATAATTACCCTCGGATGACTTGGGGCGTTCTCTCGTGCCGCGGTGGCGGAATTGGTAGACGCGCTAGACTCAAAATCTGGTGAGCAATCGCTCGTGCCGGTTCAAGTCCGGCCCGCGGTACCAGAAAGCGCCCTGGGTTCTCAAACTTTTATCCCCCGCTGCTCTTGGCGGGAGTTTTTAGTTGGCAATTGACGTGGCGACTGCTGCCAATGGTGCCTCCGGCGACCACAAGAGGTAGCTGGCGGCGCGCGTGGCGGTTTGTCCGCGCCATAGCTGCATCGGCTCGGTCCAGGCTTGGGTGACGACTTCTCCGCCCTGTGCGATGACTAATCGATCGGCGTGAAAGACTGCTAGCGTGACTGGATAGGTGATGGTGAATTTGTGCAGCGCCTCGACTAACTGCGCTAACTGCATGCTAAATGTCAGGATTTTTGGATAGTAGACGCTGCGAAAGAGTTTTTGCACTTGGGCAAATGAGGCGACAAAGACGACGTGGGGATTGTCAAGGATGGCGGGAAAGCTGTTTTGCACCAGGTCGATGGCGTCGCGGCTCAGCACGATCGGCCGGTGGTACTGGCGCACAAATTGCTCGTACAGCGCGGCCGTTTCGCTATTTTTGCCGGCGTCGCCGATCAGCAGTATGACATGAGCCCACTCGCCAAGGGCGGCCAATTCGCCTGCTGCCGCGCCGCTGAGGCCGCCGGACGGATTGGTCGGTGCAAATAGAACGTCGGTCATCGCTGCTGGCACGGTGCGGCGCAGTGTGTCAGGTAGCAAGACTCGCACTTCGCCTGCCCCGGTGTCGCGTGCTGCCTGGTAGCTAGTCGCCACTGCTGCAAAGCCGAGCTTGTTACCGCCAACGATCCCCAGCCGCCCGGCTTGGTCGCGGCGCTCTGGCCGATTCCATTCAACGTCGGGAAACAGCGGCTTAGATTTTTCCTGCTTGCGCCAAAAGGTATCCATGTTCGCCTTTCTCGAGTTCAAACACTACGCTTTTACGCTCCAGGACAATTGGCCAGCCGTTGGTTTTGGCAATTTCGAGCAGCTTTTCCGTCGGGTTAAAGACGACGGGATGCTCAACCATCGCCAGGAGGTGCCGATCGCCTTCGCTGTCGCCAAACGCGTAACTATCGGCAAGTGTCAGCCCGTGCTTATCAATAATTCCTTGAAGGATCTTGTCTTTATTGGTGTACGTTTTGGCGGTAATTGTGCCGGTAAACGTGTCGCCGCGTCGTTCATAAGCTTGGGCCGCCCAGGCATCAAAGCCGTATTTTTTAGCAAATGGCTCGACTAATTCTTGCTGCGAGCCAGAGATAGCGATCAGAAAGTAGCCCGCCTGCTTTAGCTCGCGCAGGCGATGTCGCGTGTAGGTATAGACATGGTCGAGCTCCTCCGTGACGATGCTATTCGCCACCTCGTCAAACACCGCGGTCGGGATGTCAGCCAGCGAACGAGAGATGGCATCGACCAAACTCATTTCGTACTCATCGTAGGCATCTTTTGACTCTCGCCGTTTCCAGCTGAGTAGTTTCTGCTGGATGATCGAGGCGTGGACTTCGGGGATGGCGCCGGCATCAATCAGCCCGAGCACTAGCTGCCGGTACAGCCCGCCGCGAATGAGCGTGCCGTCGATGTCAAAAACTGCGAACTTCTGCTGCTCCATCGCTTGATTATCTCGTATTTTTGGCTTCTTGGCAACTTAGCTGGCGCGCTGCATTGATAGGTTTTGATGTATACTCTCTGGTAGCCGAGGCTGATGAAGCTGCCATGGATCATCAGCGTGAGGCCGTGCAGTTTGAAGTGTTGTCAGGCTGTCGGTTATAGTGAGGTCATAGCAAGCTTTGCGTCCAAGGATGGCCGCGATGATCCAAAGTCTGTCATTTGGCCACATTGTTTCTAAGGGTAGTTGGTTAACGAATGTTCCATTTGTCAGTTCATGGCTGATAGTAAACCACGCTGGCTGCATCTCCTCCGTCTCCTCGGGCGTCCCCTGCCAGCTGAGGCAGCGCGACAAGTAAATGACCATCGGCTTGCCACTTCCCATAACGGTCAAGATGCCCGTCGGTTCAATGGCACTGGGGTCTGCCTCGAGACCGGATTCTTCTTTGAGCTCACGAACGGTGGCGTCGAGTGGAGTCTCCCTCGGCTGGAGTTTGCCGCCAAATCCATTGAGATAGTTGACGCCATGTCCACGCTTTTTCATACCGAGTAGCACCTCGTTATCCCTAACAGGAAAGGTAATGGTCGCTTCTTGGTATCGTGTGCCAGGCGACGCTTCGATAGCCAGTTTAGTGATCGTGGGGGGGTGAGCTCTACCATGAGCTTACTATATCATGAAGGAGATTACTTGGCAACTGATGTATTGTCGCGCAATTTAACCATGTTTTGGTACACTTCGTCAAAGGTCACCCCCGATTCGTGGATGAGGCTGGCCAGGTCTTTTCCGACGTAGCGGAAGTGCCAGGCTTCGCTCGCGACGCCGGTGATTTTTTCCTTACCCTTCGGATAGCGCAGAATAAAACCGTATTCGTGAGCGTGGGCGGCTAGCCAGCCGGCGGTTTTTGGATCAAGCGCGCAGTCGCTAAAGCGGGCCTTGCATTTCTCGGAAAAGCTGGTTAAGTCAACCGCTAGGCCCAGCTGATGCTCGCTGTGGCCAGGCTTGGCGACATACTCGTCGGTGTGGGCGGCGCCGTTTTTGGCGGTGGTTTCAGTGCGGATTTTGGCTTGGGCGGTGCCGGAGCGGTAGGCGCTAGAGACGAGGACCGGTAGCTTGGCTTTGGTTGCAGCCTGACGCAGTTGCTCCAGTGGCTCTTTAACCATCGGTTGCACGCGCTTATCCTCTATCCAGCTCGGCGTACCATCAGTAATATCAGTCAGCGGCGGCTCAAAGGCTGGGTCGATGCCCTGCTTGCCTGACACATAAGACCAGATTTTCCCGGTTTGTAAATACTTCCACGACGGAAAGGTCAAGTCGCGATTGGTACGGTCGAGACGGATAGTGATCGGCTGAAAATTATACAGCGGCGAATGAGCGACTGACGCCGACGTTTGGTTGACGAGCTGCGTGCCGCCATTGATCATCAGTAGTGTCAGTGTCGTCCAGGCTGCCAAAACCATGGCCACGACTGCGCGTCCCACCCCGTGCTTCATTTATTGTGTTCCTCGCTGTTTGAGTTTGGTCATTGCCTCTTCAATATACGACCAAGCCTCCTCCATCGTCAAGCCCGACTGATGCAGAGCGCCCGCTAGTTCCCGCCCAACATAGCGAAAATGCCACGGCTCGTACTGATAGCCAGTAATTTTTTCCTTACCCTTCGGATAGCGCAGAATAAAACCGTATTCGTGAGCGTGGGCGGCTAGCCATTTGCCAGCGGCGGTTCGTTCGAAACAATCATCAACCCAACAGGTTTGGTCGGCGCCGGCAAAGTCGACGGCTAGGCCTGATTGATGTTCGCTGTGGCCGGGGCGTGAGCTAAAGCGGCTGGCTGCGGCCTCGCCGTGCCGGCGGACGTAGCTAGCGAAGAGCGAGGCTTGGGTGGCGTAGCTGCGGTAGCCTGAGCCAACGCGGAGAGTAACGCCAGCGGCCCGAGCAGCAGCGACTAATTTCTCCAGATCAGGCATGAGCACAGCGCGGAGCGAGCGCTCATCCTGGCCGCGGCCGGGTAGTGTCGGCACGCTGACGAGGCGGAGGTCGCTGGGCTGATAGCGAGGATTGGCGAAGGCTCGGGATTTGTTAGCAATTTTCCAGAGATCGGCGTCATCGGCACTGTTGACAATGCGAGCGGGGATCGGTGTAGCGTTTGGCAGAGCAAGGCCCGGCGCAGCTGGCGCTGGAGGTTTCTGGCTGTCGGGAGCTTTTTCTTTGGGTGTTGGCGCGGGCTGCTCTTTGCTAATTGGTTGCTGGGTGGTGGTACGCGGTGGGTTGAAATGACGGAGGGTGAAATAAGTTGCTACAGCGCTACCGGCGACAACCAACACAGCCCCAATGCTGATGAGTAGCTTGCGTTCACTCGAGCGTTTGGTAATTTTCATACCTCGACCTCAATACTCACCGGACAGTGGTCGCTGCCCATTTGTTCGGCGTGAATCTCAGGATTTTTGACACGCCCGGCGATTTCGCGCGATGCCAGCCAATAGTCGATCCGCCAGCCGACGTTGCGCGCCCGGGCGTTGGCCCAGTGCGTCCACCAGGTGTAGGCCCCGGTTTTTTTAGGAAACGCCGCCCGGAAGGTGTCAATAAATCCAGCGTCCAGATAATTCTGAAAACCCTCGCGCTCCTCGTCAGTGAAACCGTGCTTGCCGACATTAGGCTTAGGGTTCGCCAGGTCAATTTCTGTATGCGCCACGTTCATATCGCCGCAGTATAACACTGGTTTAACTAGCTCTAACTCCTCCAGATAGGCCAGTACCGCTGGATCCCACTGCTCATGGCGCAGACTCAGCCGGCTCAAATCCCCTTTTGAATTTGGCGTGTAGCAGGTCACCACCCAGAAATCGTCGAACTCGGCAGTGATGATGCGCCCCTCGTCTGCCGGGTTGCCATACTGATCGCCGGTCACATTGAACCGCTCGATGATATCCGGCGGCAACCCGTCGCGCCAGTGCAGCGGCCGGATTTTTGAGAAAATCGCCGTGCCGGAATAGCCTTTTTTGGCGGCTGAATAGAAATGCTCGTGGTACTCTGGCAGATCAATTTCTACCTGGTCGCGGGCGGCCTTGGTTTCTTGCAGGCATAGAATGTCCGGATCGTAGGTTTGCAGGAAGCGGGCAAACTCGCCCTTGTTGATGACGGCGCGGATGCCATTGACGTTCCAGGAAAATAATCGCATACGCCTATTATACCGTACGTGCTATCAAGTCACGGTAAATTGTTAGATATTTGTGAGTCATGTGTTCTGGGCTGAGCTCAGACGCCAGCCGGGATGAGGCGCGGGCCATCTGACGGCGCCGTGTATCGTCGGCCATCTGACGCATCGCGGCCGCTAGCTGCTCGACTGATGGGTCGCGCGCCAGGATGCTGTTATCCTTTGTCGTGCCGACGGTCAGCCGCGGGTCGCAGTAAATGATCGGCAGGCCCGCAGTCACTGCTTCACCGATGGTCATGGCCTGGGTATCAAAGCCGTGCGACGCCAGGACAAAGACGTCGGCGTTGACGAACGCCTCGGCCATCTGCTTGACGCACGAGACATGCCCGTGAAAGATAATGCTCTGGTGCTTTTCGGCGAGCAATCGGAGCTTGAGCTGCTTGCCGTCACCGATGATGTGCAGCTCGGCGTTTGGCAGGTCGGCTTGAACAAAGGCGCGGATGATGGCATCGACGCGTTTTTCAGGCGCCAGGCGGCAGACGCTCAAAAAGCGGATAGTGCGGTCGGTGCGGTGGCGCTCTGTATGGGCGATGGCGTGGCTGAGCTTGGGATTAACACCGGTCGGTACGATGTGCGAGCGTTCGTCCAGCCACGATGCGCAGTCGCTGATCCGCTGAGTCATAAAGTCAGCCGGTGCGGTAAAGGCATCGACGCGCGAGGCGACGGTCGCCATGGTGTGCCAGTCAAATCGCGCCAATACTCCCGTTGCGTCGGGGCTTTTTGGTGCAAAGAATACTGGCTGGTCGAGTCGTTTATCGGCGATCATCGAAATCATTGGATTAATCAAAAATAGATACGCCATCGACCCCCAAAACGCACCGAATGGCTGCGACGTGTGGGTGCCGGCGAGATTGGCGTGAAAGGTGTGAATGTGAGGGATGCCCTGCTCTTTGGCGATGCGCGCCGCCAACATCAGGCCGCCCCGCTCCGTCTGGCTGTGGATGATATCAAAGCGGTGCTGGCGGCAGATACGCCGTGCGCTACGCCGGCCGCATTTGAGAACGCACATGTGCGAGGGCGTGCCCGGGATGTAGAATGAGGGCACAACGACGGTTTTACAGCCAACTGGCCGCTCCAAGAAATGTCGCGGCGCGAGCAATGTCACCTCGTGCCCCAAGCTAACCAATTCGCTAATTTGCGTCTGGATTGACCGTCCGATGCCGCCAGATGCCGGATAAAAATCGTCAGTCACCAATGCGATCCGCAGTCGCTGCTGTCTCCTCATAACTTACCCTATTATACCATCTTGTGATATAATGGCGGAATTGTATGCGTGTAGGTTTATTCACCGATACCTATCGGCCGTCGATTAACGGCATCGTCTTTGTGGTCGAATCGCTCAAGCGCGAGCTAGAGGCGCTGGGTCACGACGTCTACGTGTTCTGCCCCGCCAAGTCGATGAATCCGGCCAAGCAAGCCGAGCTGCTCAACGAAGATCCGGATTCACATATCATCCGATTTCGTTCGATCAAGGGCGCGTTTTTTGATGATTACGATACGTCGGTGTTCTTCCCGCCGGCAGTGCAGCGCCGCATCAAGGAGCTGGAGCTGGACATCGTGCATATCTTTACGCCGTCGCAAATCGGGCTGGTGGGTGTTAGCGTAGCGCACAAGCAACAGATCCCCCTCGTCATCCAGCACTGCACCGATATGTACGAATTTGCCGAGTACTATCCGGCGGTACTGCCGGGGATTTTGACGCTGGCTGGCGTGGTGCTACCACTGTCGATTAAACTGAGGGGTCGTGATTTATTTGAGCTGGTCAAGCTATATCGGCCGCGCAGCATCACCAAATGGAACCGGGCCATCATCGAGTGCGTCATCACTATTCTCTACAGCAAAGCCGACGCCGTCATCGCCCTCAGTCGCAAAAGCGTCGCTCAGCTCAGCGGCTGGCAGGACGATGAACACCTGTATGATTTGACATTGCTGCCAAATGGTGTCAATGCTCTGCCGCGGCCGTCGGCGGCTCAGCTCAAGGCCTTTCGGGCGCAGTGGGGTCTCAGAGCGTCTGATGAAGTGTTTGGTTTCATTGGGCGGCTGGGCGAAGAGAAAAACTTATCGATTTTGATCAAGGCCTTTGACAAGTACGTCGCCAAGGCTCGCCCTAAATCCAAATTGCTATTCGTCGGCGATTTCGAGTATCGCAAAAAACTCGAGGCGATGGCAGCCGAGAGTAAGTACGCTGATCGGATCATCTTTACCGGTGCCCTGCCGCGCGAGGAATTAGGCGTAGCCTATCAGGCGCTGGATGTGTTTTGCTTCCCGTCGCTCAAGGATACGCAGGGCTGGGTGCTACACGAAGCGGCGCACGCTCGCAAGCCGATTGTCATCATTGATACGCAGGTATCCGAGGTAGTGCGTGACGGCGTAAATGGTATATTCGTGAAAAATCGGCCCAAGAGCATGGCGGATGCTATCATTACGCTGCTCCGTTCACCGGCTCGCCGAGCGAGGTTTGGCGCTGAGAGCAAAAAATTAGCGGCCACGTTCACTGAGCGCCGCCAAGTCCGCAAATTGGAGAAATTATATCGCCGGGTTATGGCCCAGAAAGCTGCCGCCGCGTCTCGCGATCTTGATCGCGCCGCTTGATAGTCTCGCGCTTGTCGTAGGTTTTTTTACCTCTGGCCAGAGCGATGACTACTTTAATGAACTTGCCGCTGGTTAATAATTTGGTCGGCACGATGGTCATGCCCTGCTTTTTTGCCTCAGAAAAGCGTGCTAACTGGCGTTTGCTGACTAATAATTTCCGCGCCGAAGTGTCAATGCTGCGAGTATTTGCCTGGCCGCGAACGTTCAGTCGCAGCGAAAAACTAGCGTTATTTAGCCACAATTCACCATTTCGCATGCTGACAAACGCCCCCTTCAGCTGAACGTGCCCTTCCCTGGCAGCGCGTACTTCCATGCCCGTCAGCACCAGCCCGGCCACAACCTCCTCGCCCAACTCATAGTCAAATCGCGCTCGGCGATTCACGACGGCTTGAGTGGATGGCTTTTTGGTCTTGGTGGGCTTGGTCACGTGAATTATTGTAGCATGTAGGATGGAGCCTTAGCTAGAAGAGGATTGGTTTGTCCGGGTCGCGTCCCGTTGCATCTGGATCGTACTGAAGCGGAATGTCTGCCTAATCAAGCCTCGTGAGCGCAGTAATTCCTTCTTCATCTGCATTCATCATATCCTCTCGCATTTCGTCTATGACGGTTGCGAGCTCCTCTAGGGATACTTGCTTTTGCGACACCCCTAGTTCGTCATCACTATATATGCTATCAATACAGGTTAAGATCTCTTTGTATAGTTGATCAAGTAACTCTGACTTGTCTAGGTCAAAGAGAGTTTCAATCCCTGCCATACCTACTGATGCTTCTTCCTCTAAGCGATGCCTCTCTTCTGTATCACCCCGCAGCTCAGCTAGCTTGCTGTTGAGGATTTTTTGGGTAATTTCGATGACAGTCTCTGCGTCAACGGGACGTGGAATTTCCTTTTCGGAGGCTAAAATTTTCTGGCTAATCCAATTGAGCTTATCTGATGCATCCAATATATCCATTGTCTTCACTTTGTCTTCTAGTCTGGCTAAGACATGGTATTTCGCTGCGTTTGGCGCGAGTCCATCACTGAGAGTTGTACCAAGCATCTCCTGAAGCTCTTTAATCGCTTGCAGTTCTTCTTCTGGTATATCTTTGATCGCCTCTTGGTAGTTTTTGCGCTCATTTACCATCTTTTCAGCTGTGCTGTGATCGTCGTGAATATCGCCATCTGAAGTGTTCCATGGGAAATTATACCCACGCATATTATTGTCATACAGTGCCGTTCTGATTGTGTATAGTATGGCTGCTTGGGTGTGCGGCGAAAGGGGCAACTCATTATTGTTAGTCTCCGATTCGGCTGGACAGAACTTTTTAACAAACTTTTCAGCCGGTGCAGCGATATGGGTAATATCCTCGCCGCTGGCTGTATAGTATCTTTTATCTGCTTTATGCGTCTGCTCTTCTCGTGGTGCTTGTGGTGTCGTCTCTCTATTCATAGATTTATACTATAACATTGTTTAAGTATAAATGCAATACCTAGCTACTATTTTGTCCTATTCAAGCCCGTGCACTTCACCGGTTGTGAAATCCCATTTGGCATTATGCTGACACTGGCATACGAGAGCCAGGACATTATGGCCGAGTTCTCCGACTGCTGGATGGTGGCATTTGCCTCTGATAGCCCAGCCAAGTAGCCGTACTAATGAGGGGTAATTGTCGATGTGATTCATAATAACTGATTGGTTAGCAGACTTCTCGATTGTATTAACGAGTCGCCACACAGAAAGGTCTGGTTTAAACTCTGGGTGCTTCTCGAGTAAGCGTGCTACGTTCGCGATATTCTCAAGAATATCACAAATATCGACAGTCTCGTCGAGGTTTTCGAGCTGGTTGGTGGCGGCGCGGAATTTTTCATTGAGGCGCTGGTAACTAGGGAGGTTGTCACTTTCTGATCGTTGGATGTAGGCTTCTGTCAGTGATATGATTACGCCTTCGGTGGCAGCTACATTAGCTTCATTGTGACTTGGTGGTACTTCCATGTCTGATACTGGTGGTATAGCGCGATCTCCGGCAATGGTCTTGAATGGTATAATTCTGGCCTTGCCGTGGTCTGCTTCTGTTCTTGGCATGTGTTAAATAATACGATGTAATTACAGAAAAGTCAATGATTCACATCGCGATATGCTACAATATCCCAAGCATGATAGCCGACATTCACATCACCGAGAAGAGTTTTGGCGACAAGACGTTGATGCGCGACGTCAAGTTTAGCGTGGATGACGGCGAGAAGGTTGGCGTGGTCGGCCGCAATGGCGTCGGCAAGTCGACGTTGTTTGGTATCTTGGCGGGCACGGACACTGACTACGCCGGCGAGGTGATTTTTCGCCGCGGCATTACCGTGGCCAGTACGGCGCAGGAACATCACGGCTTGGGCGATCAGACGGTGCTGAGTTACATCCTGGCGGGGCTGCCGGAATACGCGAGCTTAAAGAAAATCATCGATGAGTACCCCGAGACCATGGGTGATAATATGCGTAAGATTGAGGAGTATACGCAGGCGCTGGAGCGATTTGACCAGAAAGGCTTTTATCAGATCGAGGAGAAGATTGGGCGGGAGCTCGATAACTTTCAGCTGAGCGGGTGCAGCGAGCGGCCGCTTGGTTCCCTGTCGGGCGGTCAGAAACGACTGGTGGAGATTGTGAAGATTATGCATGCGGAGGCGCATTTGGCGCTGATTGACGAGCCGACTAATCATATGGATTATGTGGCCAAGCAGCAGTTCATCGACTGGATGAGTTCGCAGCCGCGCCAGGCCATGCTGATCATCACACATGACCGCGATGTGCTGGGTCGAGTGGATCGGATTATTGAGCTTAAAGACGGCCAAGCGGTCAGCTACCGCGGTAATTATGATGCCTATCTCAAACAGAACGCTCAGGCGACGGCGGCGGGCATGAATAATTTTGAGCAGGTCGAGAAGCGGATGACTAACCTTCGGCAAAAGGTGCTGGATTATCAGCGGCTAAAGGAAAAGTCGCGCAACCCCGGCACTATCCAAAAGTTTAAGCGGCTGGAAAATGAGGCGCGGGCGGAGCTGGCGGAATTATCGGAGATGGACAAGCCGACGTTTTGGATCGACAAGGAGTCGGCTGGACAGCTTGATTATAAATCGGCCGAGCGTTACGGCAGGTTCAAGGCGCGCAATATTCGGCTATCGATGAAAGACGCGGCCAGTCGTAGCCAGCATGTGCTGGTGCGGGTTGAGGACGCGGCAGTTGGCGTTGGCGAACAGATATTATTTGAGGGCGTGAATATTGATTTGCGCGAGGGCGAAGCGGTGGAGCTACGCGGCCGTAATGGCGCTGGCAAGACGACGCTGATTCGGATGTTGTTGGGGCAGCGAGGAGGTTCGGATTCTAGTCTCTCCGACAAGTCGATAGCTCTGCGGGGACGGCGCCCGCCGGATGCATTCGACTTAGAGGAGATGACTGGAAGCCGAACCGCAGCAGCCACTCCACCGTCCGCCACCAGAGTACACTCTTCGCTCAAATCTCCAGTGGAGATTTCTCGCGAGCGTTCGGCTGAAGCGTCCGCTGTTCGCGAACGTTTCACAGTCTCTGGCGGAGGAGGTGTCGCACCTGCCGCTCCTATCCTCTACTCAGGCAACCTCTTCCTCGACTCGCAGGTGCGGGTGGGCGTGTATGAGCAAGAAATTGATGAGCGGTATTTGGCGGATCCATTGGAGGCAGCGATCGAGAAATTGTACCTCAGCCGCGACCTGCCGATTTCTGATACGAAAATTCACCAATTGCTAGCTGATTATCTGTTCACCGAAGCGGATCGGATGACACCGCTTGAGCGCCTGTCGGGTGGCCAGAAAGCTCGCTTTCAGATCATTGCTATGCTGGCGAATGACCCGCAGCTACTGATCCTCGACGAGCCGACTAACCACCTTGACCTACCGAGCATTGAGGAGTTAGAGACGGCGCTGGCGAAATATTCTGGCGCTATTCTCTACGTCAGCCACGACAATTATTTCCGCCAAGAAATCGGTGGCGAAGTCGTACAAATCGGTGCAGTATAAGGAGTGTGCTAATGAAAAACCTGCTGCCAGTAAGTTCCTAGGCAGCAGGTTTTTTGGCGTCAATCAGTGATATTTACTCGCTTATCAAACCATTCTTCTTTAGCGCATCCTGAAGCTTTGGCCGGTCGAATCCCAGAATGACCTCACCGCAAACATCAGTCACTGGCACGCCCTGGAAATTGCCGCCGTTCTTGCTGAGCAATTCTTCTTTGGCACTTGGATCAGCCTCGATGTCCTTGGCGACAAAATCAATGCCGAGTTTTTTCAACCACTCCATCTCGGTGTGGCAGAATGCGCACCAGCTGGTGCTGTAGACGGTGACTTTAGCGTCTTGGTGATTGGCCGTGTTATCTTCGCTCATAACTTCCCTCCTTATGGCTTTTCTCTATTGTAGCATAAGCATCGGTGCCTCGGCAATGCCATCTAGTCTCGGGACGCCCGACTCGTTAAGTGCCAGCCGTTACACCCTCGACAATAGTACACGTCTAACTCCAGTTTTGGTGACATCAGCTCCTGCGTATCAGCCGCTCGCCTGGCGATTTGCTCGGTGGCAAAGCGGCGCTTGCGCCGGCAAGCGTCGTGATCGGTAGTTGTCAGTGTCGGCTTGACGAGCGTTCGGGCCGATTTTGGTTGGTTTTTCGGGTAATTTCGCCGTGGCATCTTGTCAAGAGTATAGCATGTTGCTATAGTGACAGAGTAATGGCTGAGAGACCAGATATTGAGAATGGCGTAACGACAGCGACGGAAGTGGCGGCGGCTCGGGTTATTCTCGGGACGATCGGCGACACAACGTGGCGGATGTTTGTGCCGAGCATTGGCTGTACGCTGCTGGGTGTGTGGTTGGATAGCGTGTTTGGTTTGAAGCCGTGGCTGATGTTTGCTGGCGTGGTACTTGGTTTTTTGGGCGCGTATCTACTGGTGAATAAGCAGCTGGGGCGTGTGAAACGAAAAAAGGAGCATAAAAACATATGATGCAACGATTTGCCAGTGCCGGTCCGCACATTTCAGTCAAGGCTGATGAAGTAGCGAATATCATGGGCGTGTCGATCACCAATTCGCACATGCTTGGCGCGTTGGGGTTGATCGTTTTGGTGTGGCTGATGTTTCGGACGCGGGCGGCAGTGCTGGGCAAGAAAAAGCATGATTTTGCGACACGGCTGGTACATTGGACATTTGATGGGCTGTATAACACGGTTCGCCAAGTCATCCCGGACCAGACGTGGGCGCGTCGAGTAGCGCCGCTGTGCATCACTATATTCTTTTTCGTGGTGGCGCAGTATTGGCTGGGTCTGCTACCGATCGTCGGGCCGATTACTGTGGGTAGTCATGGTACGCCGCTGTTTCGTGGCGGCGTGGCTGATCTGAATATGACGTTTGGCCTCGCTATCGTGACGATTATCGCGGCGCAGGTGTACGCCTTCAAATACCTTGGCTTTAAGGGTAATATGGGCCGCTACTTTGTTAATCCGCTGCGCGATCCGATCATGGCGTTTGTCGGCATTTTGGAGTTGGTAGCGGAGTTTTCGCGCCTGCTCGGTCTGAGCTTCCGTCTGTTTGGTAATGTGCTGGCGGGCGAGGTGCTGCTGATCATGATCGCCTTTTTGACGCAGTATATCTCGCCGGCGGCCCTGCAGCCATTTTATCTGTTCGAGCTGTTCATCGGTGGTATTCAGGCGTACATTTTCTTTATGCTGTCAACGGTATTTATTTCGCTGGGGCTGGCTCACCACGACACGCACGAGCCGACTGATCATGCTCATTCACCTGCTGATACGACGAAACTCGCGGCGGCGAATGATTAGAAAAGTAAAGTATTAAATAAAGGAGAAATTATATGAAAGAATTAGCATTTGCACTCACCTACGCCATCCCGGCTGCGCTGGCAGCGATCGGCGCTGGTATCGTCGGCGCGGCAGCGATGAACGCGGCTGGCCGCAATCCAGAGAAAATTAACGATTTACGCACCATGATGATCCTCGGTATTTCGTTCATCGACGCCCTGGCGATTATCGGTTTCGTGGCGGCTATCGTCGGCAAAGTTATGTAATTTGAGAGGTAAATTGTGGAGACTATATTGACACAATTTGCGAGTGCCGAAGCGCACGCGGCCGAAAAGGCTGACCTGTTCAGTTCGCTGGGCATTGACTGGAAGCTGCTGATTTTACAAACGGTGGCGTTTCTAATCTTGCTGGTGATTCTACGCAAGTGGGTGTATCCGCCACTGGCAGCAATGCTCGACAAGCGCGAAAAAGATATGCGCACAGCCGAAAAGGCGGCGCAGTCGGCGCGCGACAACGCCGATAAGGCTGAAAAAATGACCAACGAGTTGATGCGAAAAGCTCGGGCGGAGGCCAGTGATATCGTGGCGGCAGCGCGTGAGGAGGCAGCCTCAGTCGTCGAGCAAGCCGCGGCCAAGGCGACTGCCAAGTCCGAGACCATCGTCAGTGCGGCGCAGGCGGAAATTGCTAAGGAAGTTGAGCAGGCTAAGAAAGCGCTACACAATGAAACGCTGGAATTGGTGGCCGAGGCGACTGGCAAGGTTTTGCACGAAAAGGTTGATGCTAAGGCAGACGCCAAACTGATCGCAACTGCGGTCAAGGAGGTCGCCTAGTCATGGCGCGGACGCTTCGGCGAAAGTTGGCGCAGCATGCGGCCGAGCGGCTGCTGGCGGGTGACGCAGCAGTGATTGATGAATTAGCGGCGCTGATCATAGCCGAGCGGCGCGAGCGAGAGATTGATTTATTGGTGCAGGATATCGAGGTGGAATTGGCTGAGCGCGGGACAGTTGTGGCGACGGTGGAAAGCGCAACACCGCTGGACGAGGCGACAAAGGATGAGATAAAGCGGCTACTATCATCTAACTCGGATATGGAGTCGCTGACATCTGTGGAGGGTCGCTCTGCAGCCCGAGCGTCCAGAAAGGACGCCCGGAGCGAAGCCCGCGCACCCGAAACAAATGGTAGCGACCACGCCACTCAGCATGTCGAACTTCCTGATACGGAAGTCCCGAGCGACCGCATCGCTCAGGTGCGCCTGCGCGAAATCATCCGCTCAGAGTTGATCGGCGGGGTGAAGATTACCACGCCGACTCAAGTGATGGATGCGACAATTGCCAAGAAACTAAACGACTTGCGGGCGAAGAAAATCTAGGAGGAAAAATGAGCAAGATTGATGTGACAGAACTAGCCAAAAGCCTGCGGGAAAAAATCGCGCAGCTGGA
>JABCOH020000017.1 GCA_013333695.2 Candidatus Saccharimonadota bacterium
GGCCGACCGTAATAGCGAAATCGTCTGCTCGCGCGCCGTCGCTGGCGCCCACCCTGGAGCCATCATCTTGATGCACGACATTCACCAAACCTCAGTCAATGCTGTACCGTGCATTCTCAGCGCACTGAAGCAACAGGGCTATTCGTTTGTGACGGTGCAAGGATTGATCGGCAATATGGCGGCGGGAGTTGGGTATCCGTAGAATTGTAGCCGGATATTAACAATGCAGTTGTGGCAACTACTCTGCCTTATCCACCTCAAAAACCTTATACTTCGAAGCCGCGCCGCGTACTAATTTTACCTTTGATGGCGCCACGCCAAAATGCTTCGCCAGCAACTTCACTGCCGCCAAATTCGCCCGCCCCTCAATGGCTGGCGCCTTGGTATAAATCGTTAGCGAGCCATCATCGTTCACCACCACTTCTTCACGGTGACGGGAGTTGGGTTTGAGATAGACGGAGATTTTCATATAATTTGATTATTTCTAAACCAAAAATTCATCGGCATATACAAATTAGCCGTCTTAATACTTATCCAGAATCTTCAAAATAGCGTCTGAAAGCTCATCAAACTCTTGTTGAGCCTTCGCAATATTTTCGCGAGAACCAGGCTGTGTTACCTCTGCCTCATTGGGATTAATGTTGAAAATCGCAACACCTGATTCGTGCGTAATTGCCGGCAATCGACCGTAATCCTGAATATCGTGCAGCGACGCCCGGCTACTAGACGCAACCAGCCCGTTCCGACAATGTCGTTCGCTCAAGAATTTTTGAACTCGTTCTGGAATTTGATCAATCCACTTGCGATGGTCTTTGATTGGTTTTTGGCCATACACATTGTACGAATTCAAGATATAACCAATAAACAACCCTTCACCGCCCAATACAAATTGACTTTCAATACCACTACTTAACGCCTTACCAGTATTACGCCAGTTGATTTTCCACTTCTCAAACATGATACCAAGATTCTCAATGCCCTGCAGACTAAGCGCATCAGGCATTAACGGTACGACAAAATAATCGCTGCCGAGCAAGATTACTCGATTCAGCAGCCCTAACGTCGGCGAAGTATCAATCACGAAGATATCGACTTGCTCGCTCAAGCCTTTTTCACGCAGGAAACGGTCTATCGCGCTCGTTTGGAAATAGCCGAGCTGCTCGCCAGCCGCAGCCGAATTGTAGCCAGTCGATAAAACATTCTCATAATCGCTTAGCCGCATGTCGCCGCGCAGTAAATACAGGTTCTCGGGCGCGCCCTTAGCTTGCTCAAATTGTGCCGCCAAGTCAATGTCCGACCCTCCCTCAATCACTCCGCGCAGCACATCATAAATCGTCTTGCTCATCTCTGAGAAAATCGTATTCTCGTAATATTCTTCGCCGAGTGCCAACCGCGTCAAATTGCACTGCGGATCGAGATCAACCAACACCGTCTTATAGCTCTTGTTAGCAAACTGCACCGCGGTATTATACGCCAGCGTTGTTTTACCAACGCCGCCCTTATTATTAAAGAAAACCAGTTTTTTAGAGCGAGGGAACTTCATATATTGATTTTAGCATAGATATGTACTTCAATTACTCTTATCCAATCATAAAGCTCCAGATAACAAACTAGATATTACTTTTCATTTCTAGATCTAGCAAACTTCTTCTCATTGCTCTCCCATTTGCGTCGACGTCTTTTACTTTTAGCTGACCCGCCCAAGCGCCACTCATTTGCATATGGTTCGTAACCTAAAGCTTCTAAAATGCGTATCATATCGGCATCATATCGAATACCTAGTATGGTTTTAAGTGTTTTAAGTTCCCATCCCGATTTAGTGTCTATAAGCTCTCTAATTTGACATGCTTCTTTTATATTGCTATTTTTTATCCACTTGTCTACTATTACTCGTATGTCTTTATATCTCTTGCGATAAATTATCTTCTTAATATAGCCAGGCAATAACCTGAAGAATGAGGCTACGGCAATAGTATCCGCAGCAAAGCCTAGCCAATCAAAACATGCTATTCCACCTGCTCCCAAGCCCATTGGTAAGTAAATATCTAGATCATCAGCACTGCCCGTTAAGACTCCAACTCTAACTAATTCATCCAGTTCCCTAAGCGTCCATTTTCTATATAAAGATTCGGTAAGCGCTAAAATTCTTATACTTTTGTCTTCATTGACAGTATACGGAATACCAAAGTTCCCATACTTCTTAAAATTATTCTCATGACTATGTAAATAAATTGCTATAGGCCGAGTTTCATCAATACTTAAATATGCAGGCAGAAGGTTGTGATAATCTTTAAGAATAGTAAGAATAACTTGCCTAAGCGATTCATCCAATCCCACCTGTTTCGTAACAGTAATAATCCTACCTTCCCTACCAGTATTTTTATCAGGCAAAGTAATTCTAATCTTAACTGAATTTTTCATCTGTCACCCCTCACTTTCTCACGGAGTTCTATTCTTATTTTATCCATTCGCACCGGCCTGGAATATATCATACCATTACTTTTATTGCACGATCACGATGAATGTTAACAAAATTGATTACTACAACATTACAAGGTATATCATCTTAAAACGATATCACCTCCAACTCTCGCGGTAAAATCTCCTGTACTTCCACCGAGCCCGCCACCAAATGATAACCGTGCAAGTCTGACGGTAAATCGCGCTCAGCCAACTGCCAATCGACTGGGTGATTTTCATCAAAGTAATCCAGCAATTCCGCATTCAAAAAATGATCGCGCGGCAGATCCACCGAACCATCCTGATTGACGACCAGCGCTATCGACAAGCCTGACGTCGTACCATTATCGTTTTTAGCATATGCCGCCGTCACCAAATGAACCAGCGGCCAAATTTCAGTACTGACTGATCGCTCGCCTCCACCTGCGCCTGACAGCGGCGCGCTAGCTGCTGATTGATTTTCGTTGTCAATTCCTCAACACTCGGCTTACCGTCGCCGGCGCGGCAATAATCGCAACCATCCGCCGCCTCGACATGTTCCAATAGCAAATCCACATCGACGTCAGCATCCTTAACGCCATGCCGTGACAGTTGTTTCACCACCTCATGCAGCGCACCCAGTAAACTATAATCCTTAGCGTTCCTGGCAGCATCACCAATGCGGATGATGGCGCGAGCGACGGTAATGGTTTTGTTTGGCTTGTTCATATATTCTCCCGAGGGTATCTCGCAGCTCTTTATCGACATACTTACACCCGCCAATCATCAGGAGTTGACTTAGCATAATCATACATACCAATCGTCTCGAAGTGTTTTTTGGCACAAGCAATTTTATGCAGTTCATTTTCACGCTCGCCACCATTTTTCGTCTCACGCACCATATATACTTTTTCTACGCCATTAACTTCTTTGATAATTGCCCAATCTGGATTATAATCACCAACTGGCGTGGGTATCGTAAACTTCGACGGCAGCTTGAGGAATAGTTTGATATCTTCACGGCTATCCAAATACTCGGCAAACTTTTGTTCAGTCGCCGAATCCAGCTCCAGCCTATCCGACACTGTTTTTTGCCGATGCTTAACTTCATATAACCGATCGATAAACCGTTCAACCTCCGTATCGCTATCTTTTTGGAAATTACGCAGCTCATAATTGCGCTCGCCCATCTTTTCATACTCAACGCCGTCGACGACAACCCGCGCTAGCACCGATTTGATTGCACTCTTTACCATTTGCACATAGTCGTACGGGTTTTTCAAGAACTCGTGCAGCCGACCGCTACCAGTCAAAATATCAACAATTGTTTGCCGCGTCAGGCCAGTACTATCCTGCAATTCAGAGATAATATCTGGCAGCTCAAACGTTCCCGCCAAATCATGCGTTACTTCGCCGACCATACCATCATTATGAACACCGCCGCGCCTCAAAAGCACCCTATGTCTCTTCACTTCAATCCTTAACGGCTTAAGTTCGGGCTTAGCTTTAATGGCACTAATAGCCGCCATAACAATCTGGCCGTTATCAAATACCACATGGTACGTTGTCTTATGCGAGATTCGCTTCCACAACTCTTCAAGCAGCGGACTATACAGCACTTCTTTATTCGGGTGAACTTTCTCTCTTTTGCGCGCGTCCTTCACAAACTTATCAATCTTACAATCTTCAATGATATCCACCACCTCAGCATGATATTTCTGCAAATCCCCGGGCAGATCAAGCGTAAAATTGAGTCTATTCGGTGCAAAGTTTGCTAGAACTCTGCCTTCATGGTCAATCATACCGCGCCGCAACAAGCACTCCCAAATCTCGTTCGATTTCTGATGCCCTAAGGTATTATTTGGATCGTCATGCAGCGATATCCGCGCAAATTCACTGCGCCGCACAAAACCAATCTGAATGCCGGCTTTCTTATATTCCTTTTGTAAATTATTAGCAAAATCGCGGTACGATTCATTAGCGACCACCATCAGCTGATTGATCTGCCCGTCAAACACTCGCGTGCCGTCCTGACGCACTGGCAACCGCAAGCCTCGTCCAATCGTCTGCCGGCGATCATTTTCACTACCACTCTCGCGCATCATACAAATTTGAAACACATTCGGGTTGTCCCAACCCTCTTTCAGTGCCGAGTGACTAAAAATAAACCGTACTGGATTTGCCTGGTCAAGCAGTTTTTCTTTACCTTTCATGATTAGGTCATAAGCCGACTCATCCTGTGCATTGCCCTTACCCTCTTTGCTATCGACGAAGCTTGTTTTGCCACCCCTACGCATCTCGGCAAAGTATGCTTTCCGAACTTCACTTGAATCTTCAGGCATAATATCTTCGTAAAAACGGCTCTTTTTTCGCTCCTCCTGATACAGCTCATCAAACCAGCGGGCAAATTTTCCGTCAACCATATTGCCGTCAGCGTCATATTCCAAATAACTTGCCACTTTATCAACAAAAAATAAACTCAGCACTTTAATGCCCTGGTCGCGCAGTAAATACTCTCGCTTAATATGCTCGGCAATAGTCACGCGAATCATCTCGCGCATAACCTGGTCTTCATTGCCGCCCCAATTTTCACCAAGCATTAGGACCCCTTGCGATCCAACCTCCACACTCGCTGGAACCGTCGAAATTTCATTGATAGTATAGCCTTCGTAAATACTATTGCCAGTGCGAATATCCAGTTTGTCGTGATGATTAACCCATAGCGGCTTTCGACCAACATTGCCATTTTTATCGCGGACCAACACTTCGACATAAGCTTGAAGCTTCGGCGTATTGCGCACATCGATGAGTTTGATATATGGCTTAGCATCACTACCCTCTTGCTGCGCATTCGCTACCACGATGCTTTTTACCAACTTCTCTCGGTGAGCATCAACTGGATCGAGCCGATACATCATGTTGTATTCGTGAGTATGCGTGGCGCTATAGCGCAATGTACACATTGGGTTCAGGTCATTAATTGCACTCGTCGACAGTTCACCCTCCATCTTTTGCGGCTCGTCCATGATGACAATTGGATTGACGGCGGCCAGATATTCAATTGGCGCAATACCATTTAGCTTATCGCGTTCTTGATGAATCACTCGCGTGTTCTTATTGCCGCGAATTGCATCAATTGTCATAACCATAAACTGTGTCATAGTGCTGGTAGCATAACCCTGCACCACCTCTGGATTTTTACCATCATACACCGACGCTTCGTACGGACTATACCCCATCTCACGCGTAAAGTGTTCACGCATGCCATCAAGGCTACTTTTCACGCCCTCTTTGATGGCAATGCTCGGCACGATGATAATAAACTTCGAAAAACCATACAATTTCGCCATTTCCAGTGCTGTGCGTAAATATACATAGGTTTTGCCAGTACCTGTTTCCATCTCAACGCTAAAGTTCATACCATTCAGCTTTTCAACCGGAGCGATACCGTTGTCATTTTGAATTGATTTCACGTTCTCTAAGATGGCATCATCATCAAGCAGTAAATTATTACCAATTGCACCAATTTCGTCGAACAGCCCGACCTGGGCACCGCGCACCGATCGCGACTGCAAAACCGCATCGAACGCATCAGCACCGTCAGGCTGCCCTTCAAAAACACCAGTAATAGCGCTGATAGCTTGCAACTGGAACGGCTGGCTGGAATCGTATTTAATTTTCATCCGCACTACCATCCCGTAATTTCTTCTTGTCTGCAGATTTAATACGTGTTTTGGCTCGGCCAATACCGTCCGTAACAGGAAGATTCTCTGGCATAGTACCACCTAGGTCTTTTATCGTATTTCGAACTTTTTGTCCCACCTCATAATGTGCAAGACTGGCACTATATTCTCCTCGTATACCCTCGCGTCTTAGCTTTGCATCAGCTTGAGTTGCACGGAATAGATTCGCTGCCAACTCTTCACTCCCCATATGATCAAGTATCTGTTGTGACTTTTTTAGATTTTTACGCTGATGAATTTGCTTAGCCGTAAGTCCACCATACAATCCTTTATAGCCTGCGTTTTGAAATCGTGCGAAATCTGCAACACCAGCTTCTTTTGCAGAGCTGGCCAAACTTGCGTTATGTTTACTGATTTCATCTCGAAGCATTACCCTTTTACGATCTTCTATCAGACTATCTGCCTGCTCCTGTCTATGGGTTTGTATAGCAAAATAAGTTTGGCCAAGAGCAACAACTTCTTTTGAAGGATCTGAGTTTTGTACAACTAGATAACAAGCATAACGATCAAGCATGATATCATCAAGCTCACGCTGTGCACCAGAACCAATGGCGACCATTTCGTTTATATCCACGAAATGGTTGTGGACAACTGCACCACTATTCTCTGCTGCAGTCTTCGCTTTTTCTATTACTGGCAAGATATTTCTATACTCTGAATATTCCAGTATCCTGTACAGATCACGTGCAGTCCAATACTCGACGCCATGTTCGTTAATTTTTTTCGATTGTTCAAAAATATTATTCATCTTACACCGTCCACAATTCTACATCATAGCTTTTACAAGTTTGGACCAGATTGGTTTTGAGCTGATTATCGCCCTGGAACGCGTCGTCCAGAATGACAAACTTACTCGGAGTTAGGTCAGTGATAATGCCGCGTAATTGCTCCAAAGTTGGCTTAACATACTCATTGAGATATAGCACTGGTTGGCCATCTGACGAATCGCCCTCAGTAACAACTTGATGCACATGGAGTCCATCGACATCGACGGTCTTAGTCCGCGTAGTCAGCGGCAAGCCCATTTTCAAAAGCACTTCCACTAGCAAATCTTCCTCGCTAGCATTATCATTGCTACTTTCACGCATCAGATCTAGGCGTGCCTGCAGTTCTGTCAAATCGCCTGTCGGCGCACTTTGCCACTTGGTGAAATTGGTGTCAGCCAGTTTGTAAGTGCGGTATCCAACATCCAGCGGCGTCTCGCGCTCAGCCAGCTTGTCAGCAAAGTCAGCCTTAATCTTTTCGCCCGCCCGATTGATACGCTCGCGGGCAATATCGCTAATCTTTTTGTAACCAGCCTTAAACGCCTCGCTCTTTTCATCGGTCGGCTCAGGCAACTGCACCATGATGTGCTTACGACTACCGCCATCTTCGACATTAAGTTGCATGACAGCATGAGCGGTAGTTGCGGAGCCAGCAAATAAATCAAGTACAATATCGCATCGAGAGCAGCTCAAAGTAATAAAATCACAAAGGAGTCTTGTCGGTTTTGGATTATCAAAACACTTTTCGCCGCCAAAGAGTTCTTTTACTACGGCGGTACCATTACCGCTGCTATATTCAGGTTTGTAAAAGGTTGATTTGGGCTTTACGCTAGGTTCATCGCCCAAGAATGGTCGCTGCTTCTTATATATAGATATCACATTATCCGCACCGCGATTCACAATAATGTCGTGCGGTTGAGCTAAGAATTTTTCGCGACTCCAACGCCACGACATCTCTTTACCATCAGTAATTGGTAATATTTCTTCATCGCTGACAGACTTACGGACAACTGACACTCTGTCATCTTGCGATACGTAAAGGGGAAAGAATAGATTCGGGCGCTTCTCTCGCGGTGCATTGACTCCAGTACTCTTTAGGTGAGCACCTTTTTTATATAGACCAAGTTCATCCTTGTTCCATTCGTCCATAGCTTCACTATCCACAGGAAGACCATTAAAAGAAATGAGTTGCGTTCTATTACGTGCATATACTAACGTATATTCATGTGTGCCAGCAAAACCAAACTGATCGTTATTTCCTTTTAGGTTCATAATCGTAGGTAGACAGGCAATAAAATTACCTTCCCCGAAAATCTCATCACAAATCTTTTTCAAATTCGCTTGCTCAGCATCATCAATCGAAATAAATATCACCCCGTCATCCGTCAACAAATTGCGTGCCAGCTTCAAACGCGGATACATCATATTCAGCCAGTTGCTGTGGTAACGGCCGGCGGTTTCAGTATTGGTACTGATCTTTTTGTTACCCTCGTCCACCTGCTGGCTAAACTCCAGGTAGTTTTGCAAACCTTCCTTGAAATTATCCGGATAGACAAAATCTTTACCAGTGTTATACGGCGGATCAATGTAAATCATCTTGATACTGTTGTGATACTGCTTTTGCAGCACTTTCAGCACCTCGAGGTTATCGCCCTCGATGAAAATGTTGTTGGTCGTGTCCCAATCCTTACTCTCATCCTTGGCGGGTCGGAGCGTCGCAGTTGTTGGCTCTTGCGCTGCCCGAAGCGCCTGCTTCTTGCCCGGCCAGAACAACCCAAACCGCTCATTCGGCTCGCCGGCATCTTCCACCAGCAGCTCCTTCAACTTGACGACATCCACCTTACCATCCGCAATCGCCTCCGGAGCCAGCTCCTCTAGCTTTTTGGCTAGATCGGTGCGGAAGTTGGGAGAGGTGGATGGTAATTGATTTAAGTTTTGATTTTCATGATTCTGCATATTATTTTATTCCTAATACCTCTATTTATCACTTATCTCGTATTATATCAATTTTTGCGATGCTTTTCTGCATACTCATGTATCAACCTACGGGCCTGATGCTTATTAACTTGTAGTAAAAACTGCAATCTACCCCTTAGTTTATCAGACGGTCTAGTTGAACGTTAACCTGCCTCCGCAGACGAGAGAGCTTACTATGTCCAACTGTCAATCTACCGTCGTTAGAGATTATTACACCAGTAACACTCCGTCCTTTTTGTCCTTTTTTCACTATTCCACTGTCCTTATCAGGATTAATTCTGTAGTGCGTAGAGTTTAGTATATGGTTAATTGTCGATCTATGCCTACACAGTTTGTCGTATGAGCCGGATATAGTGATATCATCAACCCAAATTGAAAATTTTAGTCCGTTTTTTCTACAATAGTCATCGACTACACACGACATCTTCTCAACCGCAAATATAGCTATACTCATGCTAGTTGGTGAACCTTGCGGAACGTGCACCCCGTGCTGAGAATTCTCAAAAGTAGTCAAGTGCGCAAGAATATTAGCAGCTTCTTCGCAATAATTAAGCTGGTATCGAAATATATGGAAGACGTCGACATATTTGATAGAAGGAAAGAAGTCTTTAATGTCATACTTCATAAGAGCAGGCGAGGACGCATGATATTTTGCATTATCAACGACAGAATATCCCTTTCTGCCACCCATTACTCCATATGGTAGCCCCTCCATCTGTGGCTGCAGGACTGTAGTATTAATTTTTTTAAGAACTCTTTTAAGATATCCATGAGGAGGCTCAATGGTTCTAATCTTAACTCGGCCCCCAGCTATAATTTTCTTTTTTTCAAACGGAGCATAATAAGACTGTCTATCCGCTAATAGTCCTAAGAGTTCTTCTTTAGGAATCTTAAGAATATCTCTACATAGTCTTGTAGTTGTAATACATTCCTGCTTCACCATGATTCACCATCAATTATTGGGTGTTAATAGCAAGTCATGGTGCTCTACCTATTTCATAAACATGAAGATCAGTAGAGCTAGTGTAGTGCTGTCGATCTGAATGGTCAGATATTTACAATCAACAATTAAGCTATTGACTTGAATTGTTAGATTTTCACAGCTGATTGCTAACATACCTTCTCCTTTCCTTTAGTTCGGCTATTTCGCCGCTGCGCATTTACGAAAAGCAAAACTAAAGAGTAGACAAATAGCCAACACTACACAACCAGGAGGCCATCCGCCGACTGAGGATAACGCTGCGCACCTTTAATAGGTAAACTTAATATTCCACATCAGCGTGTGCCAGGCCCGTTATGGCATCAATGACGCCGGCGTAAACGCCAACAAGCTCTTCGCAATAACGCACAAGAAAAGGTTAGGAATGTACAGGACAGATTTGGCACAACATACCGTACCTGTCTCAATTGATATTATACCACAACAACCTTAACTACCGCACGAACCAGCACACCCTTCTATAACAAAAACTAAAGCGAAAGGCCTATAAAAATATTCTCCAGAATATAGCAAATGTGGAGAATGCTTTTTGTCGCTAAAGAAATAAGCAGCGACCACAAAACAAAGAAACCTGTCAATAGTTTTTTGATAAAAAGTGTATTCAATTTTTACAGATGTAAGCTGTGGATAAAATACGCTTATGCTATTGACAAAATACCAAAACTATTGAATTAATTATAATCCTATGCTATACTAGTTGTGTTAACGTACCAGGTTGTATGCATTAACCCTCGAAGTGTCCTCATGGGCACTTCTTGTTTTCTATAGAAACCTTATCGCCCTGTCACGTATTTTACTAAAATTCCGATACGAGTCGATTGAATAAGCGGTCACGATGATACTTTCCGAGTTTAAAGAAGCGCTCTTACCCACTAGCGGTGACAGAATAACCACAAAATCGTGTTCTTCTAGCCACAAGTATAATCTGTCACCTTTGATATTCTCAGCCCAAAATGCTATCACCTCAGGCTGTTTGTAGTTATCAAGAATAGCGCGCACCCATGGTAATTTACTAGCACGATCGTAATCCACAATCCTTAGCCTGTTCCCTCTAGTTATTATATGGGTAAAGCCATATGTCAGCTGCAAGTCTTGTCAATTAGGATCTGGTTTATTATTTACTATAACTCGGTGACCATCGACAACTGGATTATCTGAATTTATAAAATCTCTATTGAATACTTCTAACAGCTCCTTTAGGTCTTCATCGTAAGAGCCTCTTAGATTAAGAGGCGATGGTAGCCAGTCTGGATACATCTACCTTTTTGGCTCCCACATGAGTATGTTTATTTTTTCCGAACTATAGGGAGTACCGCAAATTAACTTTTGCCCAGAACGCTGTTCTATGTGTGCTATAAGTTCTTTTTTTGCACTTGATTCCTGTTTTTCCTGCAGCTTATTTGCATACATAACAGCACCAGTAAACAAGTCGGCCATTTGAAGACCGATGACCTCATGTGAGCGTAAAGGTTGTGCGAGTAGTGAAGTGTTGTGTAATCTGCCCGTATTCCTTAGGTAGCCTGCAAGTTTCGTAGTCCTTATACCAGACCAAGCATCTTTATAATCAAGAAAAAGACGCATATCACCATATCTTTTTTCTGCAATAGTCCTGACAAGGATATAGGTCATTGAATAATAAAAGTCATCTCGAGTTTTATTATAGGTTTCATGATCAATAATTGATTTATCGATAACCACTGCTCGATAATTTACCTGTTCAACAGCAAAGAATATATCGACCAACTCTTTGTAATAATCAAGCTTCGCTGGGCTTACTTTCGTCCATTTAATCTCTCTATGCGAAGCTATATTGTGCTTCTTTTTAACTGTTCTGATCGCATCGGTAAACAGAGAAAGCTGAGGGACACTAATCCAAAGCGCGCCGAGCACCATAGTATTACTGCTCGGATCATCGGTATGACCAGATTCGTCTATATATACATTGGTTGCGCTCAAAAGCGTTTCTATATTCTCCATATCTATATTATACAATATTCGCTTATGGATTAACTCCGCAGACTGACTTACCGTGAAAATCACCAGCTTTTTACCATTTTTCACGGTAAGTTGCTTATTCTATGGCAAATTCTATGGTAAATAACCTCTCGACAATTACCCCGCCCTCAGACGCTTGTTGCGCTAGAGCTATTTTATCGGATATTTGCTCATCCATACTATCTTCGAGGTCGTATTTCTCGCGGTTGAGAGTGCGTACTTTTTTGCGCAAAACTTGGACTTCGCTGGCAATTTTTAGACGAGAAGCGGCATCGCCTGCTTGGCGTTCTTGTTTTTGCAATTCTTGAATCTTAGCATTAAGCTTATCAGCCTTCATTTCGTATTCGACAATTTTGTCTTTATATTGACGCTCTAGCAGGTCTTTTTTGTCGAGATAAGCTTCGGTGTTGCGGCCTTTGACTTCTTCTTGGCGTTCAGTAATCTGCTGAGAAAGATGGTCTTGTAACACTTCACCTGGAACGACCTCCCTATCTTCGACACTGACAACACATAAATCAAGTACCTTACGACAAGTTTCAGTGTCAAGCAACACACCGTCATCTGTCTGTGCTGATGCCAAAATGTAACTTTCACTCATGTCCGACGAATCTATTTTCATCGGAAAGGTTACCTGCTCGACAATCATCGTGCCGTGTGTCCCGATCAGTTTTTTAACCTCAGAAGCAACTCGATCAGATTGACCAATATCAAAGATAAGTTCTGCTGGAGGTGTTTGCGCAGTCTTTGCACTGTGACGTACATATTCAGCTAAATCATCGGCGTATTTATACTGCCTGGCATGAGGTAAGCGTTCAGTTTTATAGAAATATGTTCCGGATTCGATATCTTTTTCTGGTGCAGTTTTTAGATCAAAAACATGCTCGTTTTCAAATAACGCCTTATCACGTAACATATACCGCGTTAAGCCCATAAATAATCGCTCAAATCGCGTAAAAGCTTCTTCGGCCTGTTCGTCATAACGACGAAAACGATCTTGTACATGAGGGTCAAGCCCTTCAAAAATCCGCGTACGCGCCGCTTGTTGCTCAGTATCAATTTCTGACTTAAATTCTTCTTGTAACTTTTCAAACCGCCGACTAATTTCGTCGTCGGTGCGACACGTATTCAAGATGTCGTTAATTTTATTCTCAAAGTCGAGTCCACTTTCAATCGCACCAAGCACATCATTACTGGCACCAAACGTGCTTTTAAATAAACTAAATTTATCGGTCAATAATTCGAGAATTCGCTGCTCGGCAACATTACCTTGATTGCTAAAACTCACCACCACGACGTCGTATTTTTGCCCCATACGATGAACGCGGCCGATACGCTGCTCGACACGTTGCGGATTCCACGGTAGATCGTAGTTGATTAGCATAGAGCAAAATTGTAAGTTAATACCTTCGCTCGCTGCTTCGGTTGCAATCATAATCTGCATTTCGTCATCTTTGAATTTATCAATTAACGCCTTGCGGCGGTCCGCTGATTCTATACCAGTAACAACATCAGAATCTTTATTATCTATCAACCACTGACGATAAATTGCAGTACTTTCCGGCGAGTTATTTTGTCCATTAAATAGGATAATCTTGCCACCATAGCCCTGCTTCTTTAGCGTTTTAGCGATGTAGTTTTGCGTCAAGGTTGATTCGGTAAAGATAATTGCTTTACGAGCAGCTTTTGACTCCAGTGCACTAAAGCCAGTATTGATCGCTTCGACCAATTTTTCAGCCTTGACGTTTTCTTTGATAGAATCAGCAAAATCCGCGTATGATTTTAGTTCGTCAATTTCAGCTTGAAACTCGGCACGCTCTTTGGCTGATTTGATTATATAGTCATCGTAAGCGCCAGTCTCCTCAAATGCCTCAATCTCTTCATCGTTCAAATCTCCCAGCTCATCAATCAGCCCGCCGCGGTTATCGCGTACTTTACCGGCAGCGTATTCTGCCTCCATACGGCGGACGATATTCCGCAGCGTACTAGCAACCGCAAATGTGGACGAGCCAAGACGTTTGCGAAGAATCAGCGCTGACAAGTGGCGCTGCGAAGATGCAAATGCATACAGTTTATCGCGATGCAAATATTCGTCCACCAGCTCATATAATTTTTGCTCATCGCCAGATGGTTCAAACTGCACCGTTTTGGCAATGCGATCAGTGTATTTAATATATTTCTTGACTTCTGAGCGTAAGGTGCGCTTGGCAATTTTACTCATGCGCGAGCGAAGTTCATCAAGTGCAAACGGATGATTTGACTTAATATAGCGTTGGCGAAAAACATCAAGCTTATAAAAATACTTAGGATCGACGACTGAAACTAGTCCATATAATTCTTCGAGTCTATTCTGCAGAGGTGTGGCTGTGAGGAGCAGCGATTTTTCAGAACCTTTAGCGATATCAGAGACCGCACTAGCGATACCCTTTTGGTTGTTATAAAAATTTCTTAACTTATGCGCCTCATCAAGAACCAATAAATCCCAACCATTCGATAGCTTTTCTGAATGGCGATTTGCAAATTCGTAAGAACAGATATAAATACCATCTTTCTCAATGGTTCTTTTCGACTTCATCCATTTAGCATCGACAACAGTCGCCGGTAAATTAAACTTTTCCTGCAGTTCCTGCGCCCACTGCTGACGCAAACTTGATGGCGTAATGATGAGAACTTTTCGTTTGCGCTCGGAGTAGTATTGCATGATAACGATGCCTGCCTCAATGGTTTTACCGAGACCGACTTCATCCGCCATGATAATACCGCGAGCCGTTGGCGAGTTTAATGCAAACAATGCCGCGTCAATTTGATGCGGCGTCGGAATAATCTGAGCATCAAACATCAATCCCGATAACTTAGCAACATCATCATTAGCATAAACGCGCTCAAGCTCATGGGCAATATATTTCGCCTGATAATCAGAGGTAATCATCAGAGTTATTATAACATTTTTCTAATCGATGGTTCGGAAGGATTGCTTGGTGATTAACAGATGAAACATAAGAGGTATGCCAAGCAGTTCGCCGGCACGTTTGAGCCGATTGGTTGTTTCTATGTCGGCCTGGCTTGGTCTCAAACTCCCGCTCGGATGATTATGCGCCACGATGATGCTGGCCGCACAGTCGGCGATGGCGTCGGCGAAGACCTCGCGCGGATGCACTAGGCTGGCGGTCAGCGTACCGATGGTCACCACCCGCTTGGCGATCAAACGATTCGCACCGTCCAGCGTCAGGCAGACAAAATATTCCTGCTTTTTGTCGCGAATGTCGGCCAGTAGCTCGACGGCTTTTTCTGGGCTGTCGATGATTGGTTGGTCGCTGTCCAACAAGTACCGCCGCGCCAGCTCCAAACTCGCCAGAATCACCGGGATTTTCGCTTCACCCAAGCCAACCACGCCGCGCAGATCATCATACGAAACATCACCGCCTTTTTGACGCAAAATCTTCAGCACTTCGCGAGCAATTTTACCGACATCCGCCTGTTTATTGCCGCTGCCAATAATCGCCATCAACAGCTCTAAGTCGCTCAGCCGTGCCGCGCCGTAACGCGCTAGTTTCTCGCGGGGACGGTCGATTTTCGGCTTGTCGAGCACCTTCATAATCTTATTATATCAAGCTCTCACCATGCTATACTAGGGCCAATGCGACGGCAAACTATTTCCTTTTCTCACAATTCTCACACCATACCGTGCGAAATACTTTTTACGAGTGATGACATGTCGTTTGATACGATCCTCCTGCTCGGTAGTGGTCAAGTTGAGCACATATTTCACCGGGTAGCCCAAATATGCCCGCCCAACATCGCCGTTGTTCAAGGCGCGCCCCACTGGCTTCTTAATGAAGATAATGCCAATGATTTCATGGCAGCCTTCATCAAACAAGCCCTTGACTATTTACTAGCACACACCCAAACTCAACAGCTTCATATCATCGCTGAATCACAAGCCGCCCCGCCAACAATCTTTTGTTGTGCACAACCAGAGTATGTACCACGCCGCAGCCAACTCACCCTCATTCAACCACTTGGACTCACACACAACTATTACCAATCCCGCCGACGTGTCATCAAGCTATTCCAGCGGCGTGTAGTAAAAAATATGTTGCATCAATTCGGATCGCTTCTCACTGACAAACATATGCGGCGCAATTATCGCACTGTCATGAAGCGAGTTAATTTTACTAATATCACAATCCAACGCCAATTTGTCCATGGATTATCTGTTAATAGCTTCAGTGATCTTCAGCAGATTCACCATAATCGCCACATTGTTATCATATCGGGGAAGCAGGACGCGTTATTTCCACCTCGTGTCATAAAACAAAATCTTACCAAACATCAATTACCAATCCCTGTAATCCGCGTACCTCGCGTAGCTCACTCATCACTAGCCACGCGCCAAGGCTATCGGCTACTCAAAATCGCGCTGGCTTGTCGGCCGCGCGCTACACACATCGCTACCACCAACACACCAACCAGCCGTAACACTAATGAGGTGTCGTCTGCACTTGATTGAGTTGTTGTCGTGGATTCTTCCTCCGGATTGAGTCGGCTATCATCTGACCACAAGCCCAGCGATGGGTAGTTTTTGACAACCAAGATATTGTCACTCGCGGCACTCGTTTCGCTATTATAACCGTAACTGTCAACCGCGCTGGCAACCGCCGAATCATTCTGCTCACCCAGTTCAGACTCTACCGCCGCGTCCAGCTCGATATCAGGTATTGGTTCAGTAGCCGGCGAGGCAAGAATAGCTATCTGCTCTACTGACTCATAATCATTGGTTATTTCAGGCACCGATGCCACCTTAGAATTATCTAACTGCCCCACGGAATCCATATCATCGCCTACAGAGAGTTTCAAGTCATCGGCTTCTTCACACACCGTAATCGCCTCCATTGGCAGCGCAATCGTCACCACTTCAGCCGAAGATACTTCCGGCTCTACTGCTGGCGACTGTTGTTCGACAAAGAACACCGTATCCTCCTCGGCCCAAAATTCATTATCCTTACCATGACTGCATTCTACCGTTGCATCATCATGATAAAGCTGTTCGACCAGGGAGGTCTGCGTCTCATAAACCCTTTTGTCCACTACCAATTCCTCGTTCAATTTTGGTGGCAGATCAATTTGATTTTTACCCTCGCTAACCGTAACGGCAGCAGCTGGCAAGGTTACATTCATCGCTTCTAGCCCTATCGTCTCATCAGTCTCATGCGTCACCTCTATAACCCCATGTGTCGTAGGCTCGTTAACAATATCGGGCCGTGTCGGGCCGTGATCAGCTGGAGACTCCTCACTCACAGAAAGCGAGCTCTCTCCATATTCGACACCATCTTCAATCGACGATAGCATAATCGCCGGCTGATCAGGCTGCTCTTTCGCTGGAATTGGTACGGACATACTAACCACCTCTTCAGTAGACGTCTCGTTTGTTTCGTATTCCACTGACACGTTACCGGCGTCCTCTTGCTCCTGAGACGGCGGCACATTAGCTGCGGTCGGAATTACGTGCTTAGGCTGTTCAACACTATCAATTGATTCAACAAAATCATTATAATCCAGCGCCGCATCTATATTAAGCTCGCTAGGTTGGATGTCTGTTGATGCTTTCGTGCCAGAATTATCAATTAGCTCTGTAATCGCAGATTCATCCGCCTTTACTGCGTCAGACTGCGCCGCCAAGTGCTGCTGCTCGAAAACTGGCGTAGCACTTTCATCATTTTCTACTGCTCGGCTCGGCTCGGAATTGGCTGATTTTGACCCTGTTATAACAAAATCGTTTTCTTTTTGGTGTTCAATTGACGGTGTTTTTACGCTTGACGGCGCAGTAGTTTCATCACCATTATATGTATTTTCTACAACACTAGCGGTAACCTTATCCTCGTTAGCCATAGGACAAACTGTTTCATTTTTCAGCGGATTACTATTCTCGCCACCAGTTTGCTTACCCTCATTTATCGCTAATGATGCTGGCGCAGTTTCCGTCTGTGCCGGTGTATCTAGGGGCTCTAGCGTCGGCTGTTTGTTATTATCATGCGCTGCGGCAGAACTAGCATCAATGACGTGCGGTTTCATCTCCGCTGGAGGACTGCTCACCTCTGTCACTTCGATAAAAGGCCCTTCGTCAGAAATCTCGTTAGCACTTTCTGGCTGAGATTCTCCGACATCTTTAGTATCATCAGCGGCAATTTCCGGGGTTGTTTTTAGTCCAAAGAATAGCGCTTCTGCCACTTCAGCATCCACATCATCACCCAAAACTTCGACCGGCTCGCTAGTCGAAGCTTTACTTTCTTGTTCCTGCGGCGTGATCTTCTCAGTTGGCCCATCTGTCTTGTCGGCGCTAGTTTCAATCACTCTTGGACTATCAGCAACTGGCAGTTCCCCGCCATCAAAGTCGTCAGGCGAGGGCCGTGCCCAGACAATCTCACCCGGCGCGTCGTCTTCTCGGAGTAATTGCTCTAGGGTGCTTAGCTGTTCCCCGGGCTGAACTTCAGTATTGCCTGCCATCATTGCGGCTTGGCGCTCTTCACAGAATTGTCTGAGACCGCAACCGATACAAGCAATTGTCCCATACTTTTGACACTGCTCGGGATTGACCGGTGCTGATGTTTCTTTTGATTCGGGTTTGCTGTTTGTAACAGTGTTAAGTTCTGCCTCACCGCTGGCCACCGCCACCAAGTCAAGACTGCTTGCCGCTTCATCTGTATCAGCACTTCTCCCCTCACCAATGCCAGACGAAAATTCCTCACCGCCAGCACCATCTCTCAACGACGAAAATACATCAAAACCACCGCCGTTGTCAGCAACGGCTGTCGGTGCCAATCCTAATTCAGCCGTCACCACCCTGCTCATTGCTCAAAAAATGTCTCCGTTGAAATATGCGATTCATTAACGCCAGCGGCGGTTAGTTTTTGCCAGACATCGCGCACAAACGGCAAACTTCCGCAGACCAGAAAATGCGAATCACCCGGCACTTTGCTCACAATCTTTGCCACCTCAAACCGCCCGTTATGCCAGCCATCTGTTTCCTCAACCTGCTGGCGGGTACTAAACTTGTTTACCTGAATGTGTGATGCCGCCAACTCCTCCGAGAAAACCATATATTCTGGCGATTTCTGACTAAAATAAAGAAAGGTCGGCTGCTTGGCGTCCGCCAAAATACTCCAAATCGGACTGAGTCCGCATCCCGCCGCGATGCCAACCAATGGCCGCTCGGTTTGCGGGTTGAAATCGCCGTACGCCCGGCTAATGTGCAGCGTGTCGCCAACATGGCGCGAACATAAATAACTCGAGAATTCGCCGCCCACATTTTTCACGGTAATCGACATCAATTCCTCATGCGGACGCGAAGAAATACTATAGGCCTTGCCTTCGCGCACCTGGCTACCCTTGATAAACACCGTGATATATTGCCCCGCCATAAAGTCAAATGGCCGCTCAAAATACAGCGTCGCCACCTCGGGGTTTTCCTGGCGCACGCGCACAATTTCGACGGTTAGTGAATCACGCATTCTTCGACATACCTTTCCATTATTTTTTGGGCAGCCCTAAATTCTTCGTCAGTAAAGGTGTGAAACCCGGCAAATTTCGGGCTAATGGTGGTACCGGTGCGAAAATGCTGCAGAGCAAAGCGTTTAGCGCCTTTGACTAGCTCGCCAATCTTTTCAAAATCCGCTACCTCCAGCTGCTCACGAACGATGGTCGTCCGAAATTCATGGCCAATTCCTGAGTCAATCATCAGCCGTACATTAGCTTTAATCGCCTCCAGATCAATCGGCCGCGCCGCAATCTCCACGTATTTTTCTAGCGGCCCCTTGACGTCCATAGCGATGAAGTCAATCGTCCCCTCCTCGACCATACCGCGCACCATGTCAGGATGCGTGCCGTTAGTATCCAGTTTGACATCAAAGCCGAGGCTCTTGATCATCCGGCACAGCACCGGCAAATCCTCGTTGACTGTCGGCTCGCCGCCAGAAATCACCACGCCGTCTAGTCGACCAATGCGCGATTTTAGGAATATCATCGCCTCCTCGACCGGAATACTTGGCGCCAAGCGTTCGGGCAGTACCAGCTCCGGATTATGGCAATAACCGCAGCGCATATTACAGCCCGAGAGAAACAGTGCTGCCGCCACGTGTCCTGGATAGTCCACCAGCGACAGCTTCTGAATCCCGCCAATCGCCACCTTAAGCTGGGACAGCGACGGCGCAAGCTCGCTGGTGTTCGGCGGCATCGTCATAATGCTCCCTCATGTCAAATTCAGCTTGCTTGCCATTATTCCACTGGGAAACTGGGCGCAAGAAACCAACCACCCGCGAGTACACCTCAGTGCTTTCGCCGCAATTCGGGCAAGCCGGATGTTCGCCGACGATA
>JABCOH020000018.1 GCA_013333695.2 Candidatus Saccharimonadota bacterium
AATTACATAAATTATCACAAGAAATTTTGTGCACCATCAGACTATTCTAACAGTTGGTTTACAGCGTTTAAGTATCCCAATATCCCTGATAATCATAAGTATCATAAAAGTTATATGGCGAGCCTTGAGCGGGCGATGGCGACAGGAGCGTATGCTGTTGCTTATGAACAAACTACGGTTAATGGTAAAACAGTAAACCCCTATTTCATAACGGTATTTTGGTCGGAAAATAGAAATGACTTTTATATTAAGTTTTACGGTGATGCTCCGTACAGAAGTGCTACCATTACACATAAGTGGGGCAGTGGTGCAAAGTTGTACGGTATGATCGCAGGTAGTACTGGACCGCTCTGGGGACGTGGCGGTTGTGAGGTTGAGTTTTTACAGGGGAATTATAGTAACAACGCTATACCCAGTGCCCAGTTCAACGAATCGTATATGCCGTGGTACGGCGGCAATAATATGAAAATCTTCACCTCAACCTTCGACGTCGAATATCCAGACGGCTACAAGGGTAAGCCGATTCCTGGCGATCGACGCAATATCAAGTATCTCGCCCTTGGTGATTCCTTCTCCAGCGGCGAGGGTGATACTGATAAAAATCCGGCGACTGACCAGAAGTATTATCGCCAGTGGACGGATGTGAATGAAGATAAGGCGAAGGGCGCGCCAAGGGAAAAGTGCCATGTCAGCACGCGTTCGTATCCGTACAAGCTGGCGAATTGGATGGGGCTGGGTAGCGGCCCGTCGGCAGAATGGGCATCGGTTACGTGCAGCGGGGCGACGGTGTACGACATGAATTGGGATAATTCGGGCGGCTATGAAGGGCAAGACAGCCCGCTCGGGCGGTTGCATGGCTATGATAATAAAGGAACATTGCAGGGTATGGCGCTCAACGAGATGATCCCGGGGCGCGTCAAGCAAATCGAGTTCGTGAAGAAATACCAACCAAAGGTGATTACGCTGACGGCGGGCGGGAATGATGTGGGGTTTGGGGCAAAACTAACGCTTTGTGCCAATCATGAGTCCTGGGGTGATTCATGTATGTGGGCTAAGCCAGAGTATCGGAGTTGGCTTAAGGCCGATCTGAAATATCAATACTATAGTCTCAAATCTCTCTACGAGGATCTTAAAAAGGCAACCAACGATCAAGCAAAGATATATGTTTTGGGTTATCCACAATTTATCAATGGCGATCCGACTGCTCAGTGTAAGAATACTTTTACGCTAGATGCTCGCGAGAGGGAGATGATTACGAATTCTGTGACGTATTACAATAGAGTAATCAAGCAGGCCGCAAAGGCCGCGGGGGTTAAATATATAGATGTTGAGAATGCTTTTGGTAATCACTGGCTGTGCGGAGATAGAGATAGTCATGTGACAGCAATTACAAATATTTTTGGCGCAAATGGTAACGAACGACAAGAAAGCTTCCATCCAAATGCCAAAGGTCATTCAGATATCGCTCGTAAATTTGCCACCGAACTTGGAGGAGTGAGTCCGCTTCGCTATGCTATTTGCGAGAACGGAAGGAATAGCTGTCCTGATTCAGCTGCAACGATAAATACAATAGAAGATACAGAATACTTTAAAAAAGGTCAAACCCAGGATGACCTAAGGGTTATAAACTATAAACTATCTAACGGGACAGCAACAAAAGTTCAAGAAAAATATATAGAGATCAAAACATCTAGACGCCCGTATAAGCCATGGAAAAAGGTATACGTAAAGATTTACTCTGAGCCAAGAGATTTGGGCGAGATTGAAGCTGATAAGAATGGTGAAATTAATGGATCTGTGGCGCTGCCTGGGGATTTGCCTGCTGGATATCACACACTGGTGGTGTCTGGCGAGGCGCCAGATGGTAAGAAGCAAGAACTGTACCAAACAATTCTCGTCAAGGGTCCAAACCCGGACGATATTGACGAAAACGGTACACCAGATAAAAATCAACCCTGTGGTGCATTTATCCAAGCCGCTAACAAAGACGAAGATCTTGACGGCATCGACGATGCCTGCGATCCTGAAATTACCGACCCCATTCTCTACACTGCTCGCAACGGTAAATCGTCGCTTGGCGAAGACGAGGATCGGATTTATCTCTTTCGCAATACGCGAGCAGCTAACTTGACTGGTGTCACAAACGATTACGTTGACAAGTCAAAAAACCAGAACAGCACTGATGCGCTGGTTGGACATACTTTAAGCGAAGAGACACGCGGACTGGCGTTTGAGAAACTGGTTATTATGAAAGAAGATGACAGTGATATCAAAAAAGGAACGCCAATCGTTCTCGCAAAAGACATAAACGAAAAGTGCTACGCTCTAAAACCAGAAAACTACCTATCACCAGCATTAAAACCCGGATCAAAAGATTATAAGCTACGAGGATTGATAAAGTTAAACAAACTACCGAAGGGGGTGAGTTGTGAAAAAGAATAAAAAGATAACGCAGAATATATTATTGACGGCCGTTATGGCTACCATGCCGCTACTCGTGGTGCGAGGTGATACATATCAGATAGGGCTGATTATAGAATGTATTGCAGCCGTGATTAGTCTGTTATTATTGTTTACTTCTGCGAATAGAAGAAAGAATTTTCCACTTTCACATCTGGCGGCTATTTTATGGCTATTTGTCCCCGTGTCATTTTTGTTTCTACTGCAAACATCCTTGTTTGGGGGCGGTTTTGAGGGGCTTTTTAATTGGGCGAGAACCGGACTCATGGTTGGTATCGTCGCTATAATATTGACAAGTATTCAGCTGTTCAGAGTGAATCGTTGATGGAGTTTGGCGGGGTTAATTGTGAAGAATAAAGACAATACATCAAAAGTCGGGACCGTGACAGTCGCTCAGATTTTCTTTGCTATACTGGCGATAGTGCTGTGTGGCTGCCTTGTTTACGGATATAGCGGAGTATATATTTCTGATTCTATGTCAGATATTCTCATCAAGAGCATGACAACTGGTTCAGTAGTATTATTTATGGGCTCTGCTTGTTTGGCGATTATTGTAAAAAATAGAACTCGATGGATATGGGCTGCTGTTACCGGGTTACTTATTGTGATTTTGTTATTTCTTATACATGAGCTCGGTAACTTAAGGTTTCAATTTTGAACTAGGTATTGATAAACCTAAGTAAACCACCGAAGGGGGTAGGTTGTGAGGAGTAAAGAAATAGTTAATGGTAATATATCTGGTAAGTTAATAAAGAAAAAATCTGTCAGTAAAAAAAGACGGGTTGCTGGTCTGTATATTCAAACGTTTACCGGACTTCTAGTCGTATTCTGGTTATATAGCTGGATGGTAGCGAATCTAATAAGTGACCAAACCTCTATGCTCTATAAAATTATAGCAGGAGTAGTAATTTTGTGCTCGCTTGTAAATGCCCTCCTACTTAAAAAATGGTGGCAACGACTTATCTGGGTGTTTATTGTTCTTATTTTTGTCGCAATCTTAGCTTATTGGATTGGCTGGGACTTATATAGCGATATACGTTTTTAGCGGTGGGAAAAAGAGGAGAATATATGGCTATGGTCTCAAACTCCCAGAATATCGACGAAAACGGTACGCCAGACAAACTCCAACCCTGCGGTGCATTTATACAAGCCTCTAATAAAGACAAAGATCTTGATAGTATCGACGACGCCTGCGACCCCGAAATCACCGACCCAATTCTCTATACAGCCCGCAATGGTAAACCAGAGCTTAACGAAGATAAAGAAGATGATAAAGGTAATAATATTTCAAAAGGCATGCCTATAGTTTTGGTAAGAGACATAAACGAAAAGTGCTACGCCTTGAAGCCTGAAGACTATTTATCACCCGCATTGAGGCCAGGATCAAACGGTTACAAACTACGAGGATTAATAAAATTAAATAGACTACCGAAAGAGGTGAGTTGTGAGAAATAAATTTAGGTGCAATGATTTGGTAGCTACTTAGTCGTGGTGATAGGTTGATTAACTAGTGTAGCCGATTTATCATAAAGGGTGGTAGGTTATGAAAGACAATGTAGCGACGACAGACAAGCCATATCTAAGCGATACGGTCGTGATTTTGCTGGTAGTCGCACCGATAGCTTTGTGCGTGCTGCTCTTTATTGTGGCGAGGTGGGATACGTGGTGGATTCGTGAATATCATGTTATTGAGATAGCAGCAATGGCGCTACCGATGCTGCTGTCAGCGGCGGGAGTGTGGATGGTGGTGTGGCTGAGGGGTGTATATAAACTCTGCGCGTTCAGTAGCCTCGCGGTAGCGGCATTGTTCTGGCTGGCGTTCCTTTATAAATTATCACAGTGATTTTTTACGGCTCTGGCGGTACTTGGTGCGGCGATTGATAGTCATAAGAATTGTTCCGCAGATGAAAAGCGGCGGCATACAGAACAGGTATACGAATTCTCCCAATCCATCAGCCAGAAAGCAGTTACCAGTGGAAAATCCGCTACCGCAGCGCCCCGGGATGCCCCACCCGCCGATCGTCATGTCGAGGAGCAGTATGAGTATTGCGAGGTAAAATAGAATACCCGTTATGACAAGCGGCCAGCGGTTGCGTAGATTCTGGTGGCGGGCGGCGGTGATTGACCAGTCCGTTAGCTTAATCATCAGTAGGGTGATAAGCATAGCTATAATGAACCAGGCGGAGTCATTTAGATGATAGTCATAATAATAGTCAGGCGGACCAAATTGGTCAGAGTTGAGCTTGTGTAGGTGGTCATTGTGGGCAGTTGCAAGCACAAAAACGAGGATCGTCAGGCCGTAAATAAGCCAACGCACAATGCGGGTGATAATTGATTTTTTTGATGGAGTATTTTCGGTCATCAATGGTTACTTTCAAAAAATTGCCGTTTCTTTTCGAGCCACGTGTCTGATTGGCGGACGAGTTTTTGGCGGTCGGCGGGGTTTTTGAGAAGCGGCTTGATGGCTTCTTCGAGGTAGATACCGCCTTGGGAACCTTTGAAGAGGAGGGTGGTATCGTTATTGGCCAAGCGGGTGAGGAGTTCAGTAGTGTCAGTGGCCTTAGTAAACGAGGTGACGGTGCAGCTATTTTGCCGAGCAACTGGAGCGAGGAATTGCTCGGCCAAGCGGCCGACGGTGATAACGTGATCAAGCTGCTTTGGGTCGCATAGTGCGCCAACGGCGGCGTGTTCGGCAGCCGTGGTCTGGCCCAGTTCGTTCATGTCGCCAAGGATGGCGATTTTGGTTTTGGCGGGCAGTTGGTAGAGGGTTGTCAGGGCGGATTTTACAGCGAGGGGACTGGAATTATACGAGTCGTCGATGATGGTTGCATTGTTGATGCCAGGCAGGATATTCATGCGGCCGCTGACTGGCGTGAAATTCTCGAGCATGGTCATCACGCATTCAATGTCAAGTCCAAGCTCCAACGCCACCGCCGCCGCACCAGCAGCAACACGGAGTTGATGCACGCCGACAACGGGGATGATGAATGGACGCGAGGTTTGGTCGGCGTGGATGAGCTGGCACTGAAAGCCCTTGCCGCTGGTAAATTTACCGATAGCCATTTGGTAGTCGGCGCCCGGCTCGGTGCCGTAGGAAATGATTTGGCCGCAATCGGCGAAGTCCACGAACTCGGGGCGAATATCATCGCGGTTGTAGATCACTTTTTCGCTATATTCAGCGAGCGCAAATTCCTCGCGGGCGACGGTTTCTAGTGAGCCAAAAAACTCCATGTGCTCGGGTGCGATGGCGGTGACGATGGTAATGTCAGGGCGAATATAGCGGCCAAATGCAGCCATTTCACCGGGGTGATCAATGCCGAACTCCTGGACGACAACGTCGAGGTCGTGCTGGCGACGGGCAACACGGCGGGCCCGCCCCAGGACCGATAGCCAATTCCATACCGAGCGGGGATTCTGTGGTGAATCGACACCGAGGATTTCCAGCGGCGCGCTAAACTCGGCATTGAAGTTGCCGCGGTTGGTGCGGACTTTATAACTGGAGTTTAGGACGCTGACGAGGGTTGATTTGGTAGTAGTTTTGCCGACGCTACCGACGACGGCAACAAGCTTGATGTGCGGATTATGCAGGAAGAACGTGGTGACAGAGCGAGCGAGAATGCGCGAGATGAGGGTTTTTAGTAGTCTCATGAGTATAGTATAACATCTTTTGATATGGGTAGTGAATCAGGAACTTGATTTTTTATCAAGTTTATGCTAATATTCGTTACGATGGGTAATAAAGAAAAATTAACAAGTCACAATGATGCTATTACAACTGGTTTAGAGGATAATGAAGCAGTTTTAAGCTATCTACAATGGGGGGTACTTGAGCAACAAGGAACTTGGGACGCCCCTAGTGGCAGTGAACTCAATGGTCGGTGGAGCAGAGAATGGATATTGTCAGCCTACCTTGATCTTACAGATGCAATGATTCAGCATCTTGGTGGTTATGAGAATGAACAGCCAGCTTTTGTGCCAGATGAGGTACTGTTTCTAGATAAATCGGCTAGACCTGTTGCGTGGCTCGTTGATTCACTATGGGAAGTAATGGCCGACAAGGGAGCAAAAAAGCCTCATCTTGGCTTTATTCATATTGATCGTAAAGACTGGTGGTCACGCGTGAAGCTTCCATTGGTTGGGGAGGAAAATCGTGACCCTTTTGAATTTAACATCAAGGACGTCTCTGAGGATGCCATTAATGCTATTCGTGCTAAGTTTGTCATTGGTGACCTGACACCTGATAATTATGAAAATGAGGTGTGGAAATTACCTACTACGCTTGATGGTAAAAAGGTATTGATCGTGGATGAGATTAGAAGTAGCGGCGCGACGACCTATATGGCTACGAAATTACTATCTCGTGCAGTGCCGAGCGCTACGTTTGAGAGTGTATATTTTTGGTCCGCACCCTATAATGAGGGAAAATCTGTGGAGATTGACAACAAAGATGGTACAAGATCAGTACAACGCCGGATGTATAATATACCGGTATGGTATGACAAGCACAAACCTGATGGGAGAGAGGTGTCAGACCCCTCTCCCGGCGTGATGGATAGATTATACCGCGAAAATCCTACGCAAGAAAACCTCAAAAGACGAATAGCGTGGTTTGTTGAAAGTGTAACCCCAGAAGATGTTGGCGCTGATGTTGATGAAAGAACAAAGCGACTTAAGAGGGACATCGCCGCCTTAAGCTATTTAAGTATTAATGATTTTATGATGGCAAAGAGCGATACGAGGACAGGGATGATAATGGAATTTCTAAGGAATAAACAAGGAGCATCCTCTGCAGGTAAGAGTAGTATGACACTACTACAGGAGCACACCCGCCGTATTAAGAAGAAACAAGGAGAGAGAACCTTTCCACTAGTAGAGAAAAAGAGGTCTTAATTCTCCCACTACATTATTATGCTTGGTGTCATACATCGTCAGAGAGAAGGCTTGGGGATTGGTTGTGTCGCTAGTCTCATCGTTATCTCCCTTTGGAAATAGTGCAGTCCCTTCGTAGTGTGTGGTGTGCTCAATGGGTAGCCAGTGGGTAACATTGAGCGCTACGATACCCAGGCGAGTCTGAACCTTGGTGGGTATACCATCATCATTATACTCTAACACACGAAGTACGTCCTGTACGTACCTAGAAGCTCTTCTGCCATCTGGAGTTGTTGTTTTTTCTAAACACATCTTGTGAATATTAACACAATATATTTATAAAGTCAAGCAGTGTTGGTGTTGGCTTTGGTGGATTTTTCTAGCACTCACCCTTGACGATTGCTAATTTGGTGCGGTACAATGGGTGTGTTGTTAACGAAATGGAGGATGATATGAGTACACCTATTCAGCCTCTCGGTGACCGCGTGGTAGCGGTGCGCGAGGAGGCGAAGACGCAGACGGCGAGCGGACTGTATTTGCCAGACAGCTCAAAAGAGAAGCCAGTGGTAGCTGAGGTCAAAGCGGTTGGCGGTGATGTCAAGAATGTGAAAGTGGGCGATAAGATTGTTTATAAGGAATATTCGACTACGGATCTAAAGATTGACGGCACGGAATATTTGATCGTCCGCGAGGAAGATATTTTAGCAACGGTTGTTTGAGAAAAGAGGAGTTTTTAGTATGGCAAAAAAAGTTTTTTACGATGATGATGCGCGCGCTCGCGTGTTGGGCGGTGCCGAGGCGCTGTATAACGCAGTTAAGGTAACCTACGGGCCAAAGGGCCGCAATGTGGTGATTGCCAAGGGGTTTGGCGGGCCGACGGTGACGCACGATGGCGTAACGGTGGCAGAAGGTATTGAGCTACCAGAGAACGACGATGAGACGCTGGGCTACAAGGTTGGTGCTGATTTGATCAAGCAGGCAGCCAAGAACTTGAACAAGCAGGCTGGCGACGGCACCACGACCGTGACGGTGCTAACCTATTCAATTTTGAAGGAAGCTAATCGGTTGATTGCAGCGGGACACAACCCAATGGAGCTGCGCAAGGGTATCGAGCAGGCTGGCGCGGAAATTGTCAAAGAGCTGAACAAATTAGCTGAGCCAATTGAGGGTAAGTCCGAGCGCGTGGCGGAAGTGGCAACCATTTCGGCGGGTGACGCGGAAATTGGCAAATTGATCGCTGGTGTCATCGAGAAAGTTGGCAAAGACGGCGTGGTGACGGTTGAAGCTGGCCAAGGTTTGGAGCTGGAAGCTGAGGTTGTTGAAGGCTTTAGCCTAGATAAGGGCTGGGTCAGTCCGTTCTTCGTCACCGACACTGGTCGGCAAGAGGCGGTTTACGAAAAACCAGCGATTTTGATCACCGATAAGAAGATTTCTAGCGTGCAGGAGTTCCTGCCGATGCTGGAGAAATTGGCACAATCTGGTAAAAAGGATGTGGTGCTAATTGCTGATGAGGTCGAAGGTGAAGCGCTGAGCATCTTGGTGTTGAACAAGCTCAAGGGTGTATTTAATACCGTGGCGGTTAAGGCACCAAGCTTTGGCGACCGCCGCAAGGAGATTTTGCGCGACATCGCGGTGCTGACTGGCGCAACGGTGATTTCTGAAGATCACGGTTTGACGTTTGAGAATGCTGGTCTGGAGGTCTTGGGCTCGGCGCGCAAGGTGATTGTCGGTAAAGACGAAACCACCATCATTGAGGGCGCGGGCAAGCCATCTGGTGTTAAGGAGCGAATTGCTGAGATTAAGTCTCTGTCCGACAACGCCTCCAGCGAATACGAAAAAGAACAGTTTGACAAGCGAGCAGCTGCTCTGAGCGGCAAGGTGGCAGTCATTAAAGTCGGCGGCGCGACCGAGACAGAAATTGACGAAAAGAAGTTCCGCGTGGACGACGCCGTGGCAGCTACCAAGGCAGCCTTGGCCGAGGGAGTTGTTGCTGGTGGTGGCGTAACCTTGGTGAATTTGGCTGGCGGCCTGAAAGTGAGCGGTGCAGACAGCATCGCGGCTGGTCGGCAGATTCTAAAGGACGCCCTGAAGCAGCCATTCCTACAGATTATGCGTAACGCTGGCTTGAACGCCGACGCACTCCTGGCACAAGTCGAGGCGGGCAAGGCTGGATTTGGCGTTAACGTGATGAAGCCTGAGAGCGAATTGGTGGATGTCAAAAAAGCTGGCGTCATTGATCCGGCGCGCGTCACCAAGGAAGCGGTGCAGAACGCGGTGTCCATCGCCTCAACCGCAGCAACCATGGGTGCACTAGTCGTCGACGTGCCAGAGCCAGAAGCTCCAGCTTCACCTGGCGGCATGCCGGGTATGGGGATGATGTAGTATTCCTATCTCATTAAGAACGGAACTCCTCGCTGGAAACGGCGGGGAGTTTTAGGGCGTTAATTATTTATTCTCTGGGTGAAGGATGGCCTGAGCTATTGGTGAGTCGATATCCGTGGGAACTTGCTTGACAAAATTTATGATTTCGCCTCCGAGATTCTTACTACTGGCGAGCCATTGACCACCGGCGTAGGCGTGTCGCACCGTACTAATACCCGGCAGCTGATAGGCCATAGCTTTATTTGGTACTTTTGACATGTGATATTGTATGAGGATATTATCTTGCTGGTCCGGAACAGTATTCATAACCAAATTTAAAGAATGGCCATAGTCTCGCACAACAATATGTAGAATATTTCCTGCTAATACAATATCCACTGCGATTGGAGCCTTGTGTCTCCAGCCCTCTCTTGCGTAGTCGTCTCCGAGTCGCCATGCCTCTAAAAATTTTTGGTATATATCTTCTGCTATTTCACTTCTCCTGCCGAGGCCGCGAATATAATGTCCCTCATTATTACCACCTGACCACGATTCTAGAGTACCTCTTAACTCATCGTTATTCATGACATATGAATGGGCTAGGTGCAGCAGTTCGTTAAAAGAGCGACTATCGTGAATAAGCTCCCGTATGCTTTGGATATTGGCATCACTCATGTCCATAAAACTATATATGGTATCGGCAACTCGACGTACATGGTCAGCACTCATGGCGGCGACATCGTTAGCATAGGTTGATCGGAGGAGTTGCCAGTCTAGCCCTGCTTTTATCACGTCACCTTTAAGCCCTAAAGCAAGTTCGCTCACCTTGGCCCTCAAACTAGTAACTATGTCGTTACTCTCTGTTATGGGTAGGTGGTCAATACAAGAAAAGATTTCCTCAAAATTTCTTGTAAGTTTATCGGCTCCTCTCAGAAGGATGGTTCCATATTTATCTGCGCCATTCTCCATCAGCTCCATTGATGGATCATTGGCTAAATCAGCCAGCTGCTCCTTGATGGCAATATCAAGATCCAATATTTTGGTAAAAATAAGAGTATTACTGCCAAGCTGCTCTGGGTTATCTGTCGGGTCTACATCGATTGATATGCCAGCATTACTGAGCGTCTGTGCGCCCAGTCTGCGATCCTCTTGTTCGCCAGATGATTCTGGGTTCGTTCTTTGGTGATTAAACCCTTTTGAGATATTGCCTATTTTTGATAGTGACATGTTTGTAAAATTCTTCCAGAGTAGTTCTCTGGTTCGTAAGCATAGTATTACGATAGCATAAGTAATATAAAAAGTCAATTACCGGTATCTAAATCACCCTGTAATATATCGTTTTATGGCCGTTCAACAGCCCCAAACAGTGCCTGCATGGCTTTTTCGCCCAACTGGTAATTCTGCACAAATGCCCACAGCTGGTTGCCGTAGTCGAAGTGCCACCATTCATGGGGATTGACCGTAAACCCATAGGCGGTCAGCAGATTATACAGAAAGCGACGATTTCGCTGAGCGGTTATATCCTCGTCCGCCAGTGGCGTTGCTTGCTCAAAATAATCAGGATTATTGCGCTGCCCGGTGTCACCGTCTACATGACCCATGTCAATAAAGCTGTCTGCTACAAAGTCTGGTGTCCAGGGGCTCGGTTTGGCGCGCAGGCGGATGTCAATCGCTCCGCCTGTTGCGTGCGGTGATGGATTATCGGTAGTCGAAGGTTTGGCTATGATCTCGTCGCGCCGTTTATGGATATCATCTTCCTGGAGGTCAGGGTTATGGCGTCGAATGCTATTTGGTATGAGTTGGTGATATAGTGATGATTGCATGTCGGTGGAGCGTAGCCCCTCCTCAACATATACTTCCACGGCACCGCCAAAAAATTTGGTAACTTCAGGGCTTGCGAGAAAGGTGTTAATGTCTGCCAGTTTTTTCGCAACCGATTCTCGGACATAGATTGGTTTATCGACGCCAGGAATACTTGCACCAGTCGTAGCATTGCGCCGAGAATAATAAGATTGGCCGGCAATACCATGGCTGGCTAGGTCAACCAACGGTTCTTGACGCAGTTCATGAAGCAGGCTGCCGTTCGCTGTGAGCGGAACGTCACGATAGCCGATACGCATTTTGGCGTCGCGTAGTTCGGTCATGTCTGGGATGGCGGTTTCGGCGTATTGCTGTGTACGGCGCTGGTTCTCGATACGGGTCTCGGCCTTGACTAAAAGATTGACATAATAAGTGTATACTTTGACAATTTCATCAATGACTTGCTCGGGTTGCTGGATAGAACCACCTGCGAGGCGATCGGTTTTTTGTGGGCCAAATGCAACGACATCCGTGTTGTTTTCGAGCAGAAAGGTATCGAGTCCCGCTAGTTCTTGATACGGTATCCAAGTATCGTGCGAGACGATCGCCACCTTGCCGTCCTCGTCGAGCAGAGGAAAGGCGGCCCTAAAGGTTTCTTGAGTATTGGCACGACGCGGCTTACTGCCATCGGGCATGGTACGGTTGCTGTCAATTGGAGCCGACAAGACGCTGAGACTGATAATTTGCATGCCGTGTGGCGTCGATATTCTCGCCCACCCCTGATGTACTTTGGCCAAATCATTACTTTCGTACGGAGTTGGTAGAGTGCTTTCTTCCCAAGAAATGTCCCCCAAAAGGGATGTTGCAGCGCCAAGACATAGTTCAAATTCAGTTGCGTCGCTTTTAAAACCCTGTGCTTCGGCTCGCTTGCGCTCTGCTTCAGTGGTTGGACGGTCACAGGTGGTGAGGATAATTTCTGAGGTGTTGATTTTACCTTCTTGTATCGCCGTGAGGGCACCGAGTAGGCGGATACCATTAGTGGCACCAGCTCCACCCGGTACAATGACTGCAGATACATCACCGATAGGCTGCATGTTGCGGAGCAGCGCAACATCAAGCTGTCTACCACTATGTTCTAGCTTTTTATCAAGTTCTTCGTGAAGAAAGCCCAACTTGAGAGCTGTATTGCGGATGGCTGTATGATCAGCGGAAGTTTTAGCAATATCTGAAAAATCTTTGATACCGCCGCCACGTAATCCTAGTATGTCGTGAACAAAGGGGGCGTCGTAACTTGGTATGCCATACAGGCCTGATAATTAGTCTGGGGATTGCTGGTTGGGGAGGTCATGGAGTGTTTCTTCATAGAGCTGGAGTTTTGCCGCAGCGACATCTCGCACAGTTTCTGGACTGACGCTTGATGTTTCAGAAATAGAACAATACCTGTCGCCACGCTCCGATGCAACTAAAGACATGTCTGAATTGTACAATAAAACTAATAAATTAGCAAATTATACACGAATGATATATCTCAGCTTTGCGACAAGAAATCAATTTCCTTGATAATATCAAGCAGCGCCTGGGCTTTGCGGGTTTCGTCGGGGATGGCGATGGCAGCTTCGTGTGCCGGGGCGATTAGCGAGGTGTCGTCAGTCGAGCGCAGTAGCAGGAGGTAGGTGTCGAACTTTTCCTCGGGCGAGACGTTGAGCTTGCCAACTAGTGGCCGAAGCTCGCTGAGAGCATTTTGCTTGATATCATCAAGCGACATATCGGTCGACGTGGCATATGACCGACTAGTGCTGTCGGTGGTTGGCCGCGGTGCTGGTGCGGCTGGCCCGGGTGCGGCGCTGGTTTGTGGCTTGGTCGGGCGGCTGGTCGTGTCAGCGTCCTGAGCGCCGGTTTCTTCAAATCGTAAATTGTCATCACTGCCACCAGAGACACCCGCCAGCACGTTGGCTAGATCTTGATCGCTGTTGACTTGTCCGCTGTCTTGAATTGTCATACCCCACCTCTTTTCACATTACGATTATGCTTGCTTTCTATGCTATACTGTAACACAGGAAAAGGAGGAATTTCAAGATGCTTGACGATAAAAATCTTTTAGCGCAGCGCGATCCGGGTAGTACACGAACGAGTGCGGTGGCGGTAACGATGCAGACGGACTTTGTGGTCGAGGTAGAGTCACCGGCGAGTCCCGGTGAGGTGGCTAATGTGGTGCTGGCGGGTATGGGCGGCTCAGCGCTGGCGGCGGATATGGTCAAGGTGCTGACAGCTGATCAGGTCACGGTGCCACTTGAAGTGACAAAGGGTTATCAGTTGCCGAATTTTGTGAATGAAAAAACACTGGTTGTTGCTATCAGCCACTCGGGTAACACCGAGGAGACGATGAGCTGTTATCAGCAGGCTCGTGAGCATGGCTGTCAGTTGGCGGTGATGGCGACGGGTGGGAAATTGTTTGCGGCGGCCGAGGCCGATGGTCTGCCGCGGGTGCGCGTTCCGTCGGGTGGCCAGCCGCGGATGTCAACGATTTATCATTTGCGCGGGCTGCTGAAGCTGCTCAGTCAGTTTGAGGTGATTGACGATAGTCTGTACCAAGCGGTGGCAGCTAGTGGTACGTGGCTGAAGGATCAGCTGAGCCAGTGGGCTGAGGAGGTGCCAACGGCGGATAATTATGCCAAGCAACTGGCGCTCAAACTGATTGGCTCGACCCAGGTGTTTTATGCGGGCGAGTTGACATGGCCATTAGCGTATAAGTGGAAGATTAGCTTTAACGAGTCGGCGAAAAACGTGGCATTTTGGAACCAATATCCGGAGTTCAGCCACAATGAGTTCATCGGCTGGTCATCACATCCGGTCGATAAGCCGTATAAGGTCGTGGATTTTCGGAGTAACCTTGAGCGTCCGCGAATTCGGGAGCGGATGGAGCTGACCGATCGGTTGCTATCGGGTATGCGCCCGAAGGCCGAAGTAGTCGAGCTACAGGGCGAGACGCTGCTTGAGCAGCTGCTGTGGGGTCTGGCGCTGGGTGAGATTGTCAGTATTTATGCGGGTATTCTCAACGGTGTCAATCCAGAGCCAGTGGCGCTGGTGGAGCAGCTAAAGAGAGAATTGTCGTAGGCTCATTTGGGTCGGAGAATAGAAAAGTGGCGCCCGGGGAGCGGGGCGTCGCTTTTATTTAGAATCAGGCAGACTTATTAGTGGCGCAAGCTCTCAATCGGGTCTTTACCGGCAGCGCGGCTGGCTGGATAGATGCCAAAGAGCATACCGATGATTAGCGCTCCGCCGATGGTTAGGGCGGCTGCTTGCCATTCAAGAACCGGAGTGAAAGGTAGGTACATACCGAGGAGGAATGACGCGCCGAGACCGATAACGTAGCCGAGAATGCCGCCAAATAGACCGATGATGGCTGATTCGATGAGGAATTGGGCGACGATAGTGCGGTTGGTGGCGCCAACGGCTTTACGGATACCGACCTCGCGCTGGCGTTCGGCAACCGAAACCAGCATGATGTTAGTGATGCCGATGCCGCCGACCAGTAGCGAGATGCCGGCGATGACCGCCATAGCTGTTGATAGTGCGTTCACCAGGTGTGAATTCGGTGCGGTGATGGCTTGACCGACCAAGGTGTGGTAGTCGGTATCGCCCTGATGCTGCTGGGCGAGGACTTTTTTGGCGGCATCAATTTTGGTTTGCAACGCCGTACCGTTGTCGGCGGTAATGAGGATTTGCTGGATTTGGGCGGTGTTTTGTGTGAACTTTTTGCTGACGGCCAGCGGCAGGATGATAGAGCGATTAAAATCAACACCGAGGTAACTAGGCGCAGTTTCCGGCTCGTCGAGGACGCCGACGACTGTGAGCGTTTCGCCGCGGAGCTTGAGGACGCTGCCGAGGGATTTTTCGGTGCCGAATAGGTCAATTGACAGCTGTTTGCCGATCACGACGCCGTTGGCTTCGTCGATGAACTGCCCTTCGCGCAACTTGAGGCCGGCGAGTTTTGCCAGTTCGCCCGAGCTGCCGATAACGGTGATGCGTTCTAGCTTTGTCTTGCCGTCTGGTGTCGATAGATTGGCATGAAATGTTGCTAGCGGTGCGGCGCTATTGTCAGTCGCCTTGGTAATCTCCCGGGCGTCCTGCTCGGTCAAGGTGTTCACCATCTGGGCGGCGTGTCCGGAGCTGAGTGACAGCAATGAATCTGGCCGCGCCTCGCTACCAGATCGAATTAGCGCAGTAGTGTCAGAGATCTTGGCGGACTGATCGCCAAACAGGCGACTCGTACCAGTCAGCAGTGATAGGATAATGGTGATGCTGGCGATACCGACCATGATGCCAAAAATCGATAGGTAGGTGCGGACTTTATTTGACTTGAGCGACTCGACCGCGTTCTCGAAGTGATTATTGAGGAGCATTTTCATGACTTTTTCGTAGCTTTCCGTTCTTTTTTGGCTGGTTTCTTCGTTGATTTGGCGGCATCGGTTTTTGCGTCGTCGGCTTTATCGGATTTAGGGGCGGGTTTCTTGTCGGTCGATGGAGCAGCGGTTTTTGCGTCGTCAGAATCTGCTGATTTTTTACCATGATCGCTGTCGGCTTTAACAGTCTTTGTGGTTGCTTTGGCCGAGGTGGCGCCAAGCGGTCGCTTTGGCGGGAGGTCATCCGGGGACTTCACTGGGCTAGCAGGTTTGTCGGGAGTAGTCGCTATGGCCGGCTGTTCAGCCATTTGCTTCTCGGGAGTGGTCTTTGTTGGCTCGGTTGGCTTGGCTTTTTCCTCCGACTCATCTTTTGCGTCCTTGGTGGTTGCTGTATGTGATGGAGTCGATTTAGCTGGAGTTGCTGGCTGGTCATCGCCGCCCAGTTTTTGCTTAAAGATCTTCTTGATGTGGTGGGTGTCGGTATCAATGCGCCCATCGAGCATAGAAATCACCCGGCTGGCATAGGACAGGAGCTCTGGATTGTGCGTCACCATGATAATCGTGTTGCCTCGGCGGTGAATAT
>JABCOH020000019.1 GCA_013333695.2 Candidatus Saccharimonadota bacterium
CAAAGAAATGGTTATGCCAGGCGACACCGTAACCTTCAAGGTTAAGTTGCTCGCCCCAATCGCTATGGAGCAAGGTTTGAACTTTGCTATCCGCGAAGGCGGCCGTACCGTTGGTGCTGGTGTGGTAACAAAGATTAACAAATAATCTTTGCACTCCAATCCTAGAAATCCTCCAGGAAACTGGAGGATTTCTGATGGGCTACATTGGCGACGGACTATCATAAGCATCTTGACAAATTAACAAGATAGCGTTACAGTAGAGAGGTTATCGCAATAAAAATTAGGAGACAAACATGAATAAACAGAAGTTGGTGGTCGTCGGTGCGGGCGGTATGGTCGGTGCGACAGCGGCATACGCCTGCGCACTACGGAGTGTGGTTGAGGAAATCGTGCTGATTGACCGTAACCCCGATCTGGCGTGGGGTCAAGCGGCGGATATCACTGATGGAATGGGAATTGATCGGTGTGTTGTGGTGCGGCCTGGTAGTTATGATGACATCAAGACTGATGATATCGTGGTTATCACCGCTGGTGCACCGCAACAGCCGGGGCAGACGCGACTGGAGCTGCTCGGCGTGAATGCTGAGATTATGCGTGGGACGGTTAGAAATATTATAAAAAACGGTGCTCGCCCGTATATCATTGTGGTATCAAATCCGGTTGATGCACTAACGTATGTGGCGCTGAAAGAATCGGGCTTGCCAAAGAGTCGGGTGTTTGGCACGGGGACAACGCTTGATACGTCGCGGCTTAAGTCGTATATCGCGGATCAGCTAGATGTACATAGTCGAGAGGTTGACGCCTATATTCTAGGGGAGCACGGCGATTCATCATTTGCGACAATCGAATCGGCGCAAGTCGGTGAGGTGCCGCTCGCTGATTATCCGGGATTTAAGCCAGCGATGGTCGACGGCATTGAAGAGAAAATTCGTCAGCGGGCGTACCGGGTGATCGAGACCAAGCGGTCGACGTATTATGCAATTGGTTTCGTTATCTCCAAGATTGTCTCGGCACTACGCTCGTCGTCACGCTCGGTCTATCCAGTCTGCTCACTAGTTGAGGGCGAGTATGGACTGCACGATGTAGTGCTCGGCCTGCCATCAACGATTTGTGCGGATGGTGTGAAGATCTTGACAGGGTATCCGCTTAATGAGCGCGAACAGGCGGCACTGCGTCATTCGGCCAAAGTGGTGGCAGAAGCCATTCGTAGTTTAGAGTGATATTTGACGGAATAAATATTATATGTTACAGTTAGATTGCTATGGAAGAGTTGTCGCACAAAAAAGAGCAAAAATTAAGAGTCAAAACACTTGGTGAGTATATCAATCCGCTAGCAGGTGATATTTACGAGACCGCCTTGAATTTGTTTCCGGCTCGGACACTAGAGGAGATGCAAATTGTTATTGATGAGAACAGTGGTGACTTCAGGGGTGGTGAGGGTGAAACACGGAATGGTGAGAAAATTCCAATGATTGTCATCGGCACGAGGGAGACGCTGTCTAGTCCGAATCTTATAGCACGGATGTCGTCTCGACTGGGTGTGCCGCGTGAGCGACTTGAGGATGCAGAAATAGGTCGTCAAATCGTCGGGTTGATAGCGTTTTGTCATGAGTTAGGGCACGTAATCCAGCTTGACGAAAAGATAATGCAGGTTTTTGGTGAGATAGATAATACCATCGTACCTCTGCCGGTGGACTATACTAGTGAGCAATACCAAGAATATGTCCGGTCTGACCACGAAGCTAGTGCCGACTATATTGCAGCCTGTATTTTGGCGGCGAGCCGGTTGGGTGAAGCTATGGGTTATCGACCGCCGATTGAAGATGTCGCGCAGTGGCGTCAGTGGGTGGCAGCAAATCCGGTAGTTCTTGACTAGCCATACTTCAGGTATTGTGATATAATCGCCAAACAGTATTAATTTACTCCGAGAACTCGGCCATCCGTGAGGCACGGACGTGAGCAGAGGTTACGGAGTCGCACATAAAGGAGGAGCTATGGCTCAAGACACTGGTATCAAGATTCGTATCCGTCTAAAAGCGTACGACCATAAAGTCATCGACCAGTCAGCAAAACAAATTATCGATACGGCAATTCGCACCGGCGCGAGCGTGGCCGGCCCTGTGCCGCTGCCGACTCGCCGCAGTACCTACACGGTGGTAAAAAGCCCGCACGTCTATAAAATGGGTGGTGAGAGCTACGAGATGCGTACTCATAAGCGCCTCATTGACATTACCAATGCTACGCCAAAAACGATTGATAGCCTGCAGAATCTGAGCTTACCGGCTGGTGTTGACGCTGAGATTCGGATGTAATTGGCCTAGTCCTATCAGTAGAATTTACCACGATCCCGCCTGATAATCACAAGCGGGATTGCTTTTATTTAGAAAACGTAGTACGGTAGGAGTGTACTAAATAAATACCGTCTATGACGGTGGAGGGACGTATGGGAATACTAAAGAAAACGGTAACGGTGCTTGGGCTGTCGGCGACGGTGTTTGGCTTGGTGCTGAGTGGCGCACCAGTTGCGAATGCTACCGAGGGTGTTGTCTTCAGCGACGCAGTTGGCTTGAGCAAAGATGGCTCGCTGTGGCTGTATCAGAACAATGCTATCCCGGGTTGGCCATTTAGTGGCGGTTCGACAAAGATCGGGCACGGCTTTAATAAATACACAAACATTACATTTGCTGACATGGATGGTGATGGTCGTCCGGATATCGTTGCCTATTCAAAGAATCAAAAGGCTCAAGTATTCCGTAACAATGGCTCAGCAACGACGCCATTTGCCGACAAGCCGGTTGCGAGCGACATCGACTATCATGGTGGCGCGGTATTTGCTAAATTGAACGGTAAGGATAGCCCGGTCTCACATGTTTATGTCGACGCTAACGGTAACTTGATGGCAGGCAAGGTCTATCTGCGCTACAAGAAGCTTGAAGGGACGTATGATTTCGTGTCAGATGAAGCCCGTCAAATCGGTCACGGTTGGAATAATGCTCGATCGATCGTTGCTGGTGATTTGAATGGTGATGGTTATGATGATATCGTCGCAGTACGCCAGGACGGTACGATGTGGGCATATCTCAATCGTGGACGCGACAACAAGACGACAATGTTCGAGAGCGGTCGTCAAATCGGTCATGGCTGGAACGGGTTTGATACCATTATGCTCGGTGATATGAATACTGATGGCCTGGCGGATATTGTCGGTCGGACGAAAGACGGACGGTTGCTGCAATATACAAATAGCGGCAATATGAATTGGCCGTTTAGTAGTGGTTCAGCAGAAGTTGGTCACGGTTGGAATGGATTTAAGTCGGTCCATCTGACAAACATGTGGTAATTTATTTCTCATAACCTAAACTTAGGGCAGCCTCGCTTTCATGCGGGGCTGCTTTGCTATGGTATGCATGGTATGATATGATAAAAAAGCTTATGGCAAAACAAAAATCGCGAACGTACGCTCGTAATCGCTCAAAGGCAAGTAGCATCACCAACCGCAAAGGTCGGGAGCGGCTGTATGAAAATGACAGCACCTTTTTCGTAAAGTTGGTGGTATGTGTCGTGCTGGCGGCATTGTGGTTGCGACTGAAGCAGCCGATTGAGCTGGGCGTGGTAGTAATCCAGGCGTTGCCGGCTGGACTGATTGTCGGGCTGCTTTTAGTTGTGTCGGTTGAGAAGTATCAATTTAATCGCAAGATTTGGTACGTGACGCTGATTTTAATGGCAATTGTGACATCATTTACGCCCGTAGGGATTATGATCTAGCCCGGGGTTATATTTAGGAAAAACAGAGGCCGTAGAGTGCGATACCGGCCGCGACTGAGACATTAAATGACTCCTTGGCACCCCGCATGGGGATTTCGACGATGTGATCGCACCGCGCTAGAATGTCCGGCTCAATGCCATGGACCTCCTCGCCGAGGAGCAGGGCAAAGCGGGCTGGTGGCCGAAACGTATTGAGCTCTGTACTCGACGCTGATTGCTCCAGGGCAATCACAGGTAAACGTTCCCTGTTGGCATTCTCCGCCAACCACTGACGAATATCGGCTACGTAGCTAAAAGACAGCATTGTTTCTGCGCCTAATGCAGTCTTGTGAATCTGGGCGGTCAACCTTTCGGTAATGTGCGGCAGCCTTGGGTCGATAGACCGGGGGTTGGCCAATCGTAAATCGGGGTACGGCGTATAGCCGCTAAAGATAATTTGCCTGACGCCAAAGCCTTCGGCTGTTCTCATAATTGCACCGACATTGTACGTCGAGCGAATATTGTGCATGAGAAGGGTAATTTCTGGCATGATATCATTATAGCACTCGCCCAAGGATAAGCTTTTTGCTATAATAAAATTGATGGATGAAGATCGAATTCAACAACAACGTCGCGATCAAGATGAAGACGCAACCCGGAAACGAGCGGCGATTTTAGGCCTACAATATCTGGATGCTCGCGAGTTTGAACAAACAATTCCGCTGATTCGTGATATTTTGACGATTGAAGAGATGTATAACGGACACGTTGTGCCACTGGCGATAAACCCTGACGAGCAGTCATATCGATTTGGCATTACGTCACAGACACCACAATCATTAGTAGCGACGATGACTAATAACTACCGCGAGCAGGGTATTATTGCTAAGTTCTTCCTGATATCGGCCTCGGGCTTTCGGGCCTTAATGCTGCGATTTGATCCGCCGAAAAAAGTGATTTATGATAATATCGAAATCGCCAAAGAGGGCGATAGTGACACCCTCCAGCAGGTCAGCCAGACATTGGCGACCGTCGGTACAAACGACGTGTTTAACTATTTGATCGATCAGGCGGATCGGCTGAATGCATCGGATATTCATATTGAGAATCAGCGCGACACCATTCGGGTGCGGATGCGCGTTGATGGCGCGCTGCACTCGGTGGCGGAGCTGGGCCGTGATCGTTATCGAGTTATCATGGCGGCACTGGCTTCGCGAGCAAATATTTCGACGGCGTCCAATGAGCCGCAGTCGGGGCACATGCAGCAAGAAATCCATCGTGACGGGGTATCACACCTCCTTAACCTCCGTGTCGAAGCGGTGCCAACCATGTATGGTCAAGACGTAGTGCTGCGCTTATTTAATTTTGACACCTCGATGCTGAACCTAGACTTGCTCAGTATCGGTGCGGCTGAACGGGCGCAAATTGATGAGATTATTTCTCATCCGCGTGGCCTGGTGCTGTTAGTTGGGCCAACCGGTTCGGGTAAGTCAACGACTTTGTACAGCATTCTCAATGCGCTCAATACACCGGATCGTAAAGTGATTACACTGGAAGACCCAGTAGAAAATACCATTCCTGGCATTACGCAGATCCCGATTGATACGACGGCTGGCCAGCGGTTTGATGATGGGCTGCGTAGCGTGCTGCGCCTCGACCCGGACGTGGTGATGGTTGGTGAGATTCGTGATCAGGAAACGGCCAAGACAGCAATTCAGGCGTCGATTACCGGGCATCTCGTGCTATCAAGCTTTCATGCTAACTCGACGTCAGCGGCATTTAGCCGAATTATTGATATGATTGGACAGAATCCAATCTTTAGTTCAGCGGTGCGACTATTGATCGCTCAGCGGCTGGTGCGACGGCTACATGATGAGAGCAAGGAAGAATATGAGCCAGATGAGGCGACACGCAATTGGGTAAAGGAAGTCTTGCGGGATCTACCGTCACATGTTGATTGTCCTGATCTTGATACGTTCAAGCTGTGGCGACCCGTGGCGACCGACGAGGTGCCGTTTGGCTATAAGGGGCGTATCCCGGTGATGGAGCAGCTGGTAGTAACCGAAGAAATTCAGAAATTCCTGCGAGGTGATATCGCCGACGTTCACACTGAAGCAATTGAGGCTGCAGCCAAGAAACATGGCATGGTGACGCTGCTGCAGGCAGGCGTGCTGGCGGCTTTGCGCGGCGAGACGACACTTGAGGAAGTTAATCGAGTTATCTAGTGGACATCAAAAAGCCACGCCAAAACCAGCTCTCCGACGGCTTTCTATTATGATCGTTAGCATATGGCGAATAGGGTTATGTGATAACGCGAGCGACGGTTGACGGCACTCGCTCGTCAAACGGCGAAGGAATGATTTTATCAGCTGTCGGGTTTTCGACTAGTCCGGCTAGCGCTTCGGCGGCCGCCAGTTTATGCTGGTCGGTAATCTTTTTCACACCGTGATCCAAGGCGCCACGGAAGATGCCTGGGAAGGCCAGGGAATTATTAATTTGATTTGGAAAGTCGCTTCGGCCAGTGGCGATGACTGCTACGCCCGCCTCTTGGGCGACGTCTGGCATGATTTCTGGGACTGGGTTCGCCAGGGCAAAGATGATTGGATTCTCGGCCATTTTTTGCACCAATCCAGGCGTGAGCAGCCCAGCGCGCGACACACCGATGAACACGTCAGCGTCAGTGATGGCATCTTCAATTGAGCCGGTTTGTGAGGCGTCGACATATTCTAACAGTGCAGTTTTTTCCGCGTTTAAATCGGTGCGAGATGCGCTGACAATGCCGCGGCTATCTACCGCCACGATGTTCCTCGCGCCGTATAGGTGCAGTAGTTTGATGATGGCCGTGCCAGCTGCGCCTGCGCCAATGACCACGAACTTACAGTCTGCCAGGCTTCGTCCAGTCAACTTGGCGGCATTAATCAACCCTGCCAGTACCACGACTGCGGTACCATGCTGATCATCATGAAACACTGGTATGTCCAGCTCAGCTTTCAGGCGCTCTTCAATCTCAAAACACTTTGGTGCGGCGATGTCTTCGAGGTTAATTGCCCCAAAGCTCGGTGCGATTGCCTTGATCACAGCAATAATTTCTTCTGGCTGGTGAACGTCCAAGACAACCGGCACGGCATCGACATTAGCAAAATGTTTGAACAGTAGCGCCTTACCCTCCATCACCGGCATGGCGGCTTTTGGCCCCAAATCGCCCAAGCCCAGAATCGCTGAGCCGTCAGAAATCACGCCGACTAGATTATTCGTCCAGGTATACTTTGGCAGGTCTGCTGGGTTTTCGGCGATCGCCTGGCTGACCGCACCCACGCCTGGGCTGTAATAGGCGCTTAATTTATCGCGATCCAACTCCTCCTGGTCGCGCAAACTGGTGGTAATTTTACCCTCATACTTTTTGTGTAGTTCAAGTGCTAATATATTGTAATCCATGCGATCAATTATAGCGCAGTTTAGTGAAGTTTTCAGGAGTTGTCATCTTTGGGTAATTGTGCTAAAATTGGTAACTGATTGTATCGGTGATATTAAATATCGAGTCTTTCAGTGTGGAGCTATAGGGATACAACTATATGGCCAGCTGTTAAGATCCCGAAACAGAGGAAAACAGTATGAGTTTTGATCTAATCAACAAAGTCAATCAAGCGCAGAAAAAACAAGCAGTTGTTGATGTCCGCAGTGGTGACACCGTGCGTGTGTACCAGAAAATTAAGGAAGGTAATAAAGAGCGCATCCAGATGTTTGAGGGTGTGGTTATTCGCACCGACAACAAGCAGTCACACACCTCGCGCATCACGGTTCGTAAGATCGCATCAGGTGTTGGTGTGGAAAAATCATTCTTGCTGCACAGTCCGCTGATTGAGAAGGTCGAAATTGTTCGCCGCGCTAAGGTTCGCCGCAAGTTCCTCAGCTTCTTGCGTAAGCGCTCTGGTAAATCAGCTCGTCTGACTGCTAAAAACTTTGACCGCGCTGCCGTCAATGATGTCCACGATGCTAAAGCCGAGGCCGAGGCAGAACGCCTGAAGGAGGAAGCCGCACAAGCTGCCGCTGCCAAGCAGGCTGAAAAAGACGCTGCTCAGGCGGAGCTTGACGCCAAGGCTGCCGAAGTAGAAGCTCGCCACAAAGAAGCGTAATTGGTTTTGAGGCAAACAGACCGCCCTCTCTGGGGGGCGGTTTTCTCATGGTATAATGCCAATATGTCAATCTTTCATTATATTTCCGTGTTTGTTCCGGTGACACTGGCATTTATAGTGCCGTATGTATTGCGCTATCATGGTTTCACTGACGAAAAGAAGTATCGTTGGTTGTTATATCTAGCGTGCGTATTGTTTTTCATTTCGTGGTATTTGCCATCGCCGCTGATTGAGGGGCGAGACACGAGTTTTACCACGCATTTCGTGGGCGGCGGGTTGTTTACGGGGCTGTTGTGGATATATTTAGTGCTGGCGACGCGCTGGCGGGCACACTGGCTGGTGATGGCGTTTTCGGTGTTTGCGCTGGTGTCGGCGCTGGGCTGCATTAATGAACTGGCGGAATTATTTATGGTTAAAGTAGGACTGGCGCACATAACGTTGGACGATACCAATTGGGATATTTTGGCAAATACGCTGGGTGCAGCGGCGGTGTGGATCGGCTGGGTGTTCATACGTTCGGGCGTAAAAAAGGATGTGAAAAAGGGTCAGCGCGCGCATGATCCTCGGCATTGATGAAGTTGGACGCGGGCCATGGGCCGGGCCACTGGTGGTGGGTGCAGTGATTTTGGGTGGTGCGGAAATCGACGGCTTGGACGATAGCAAAAAGCTGACCAAAAAACGCCGCGAGGCTTTGGATGAGGTGATTCGTAAGCAGGCGGCTGCGTGGGCGCTGGGCTGGGTGAGTGCTGGGGAATTGGATGAGGTTGGCATGAGTCAGGCGCTGCGACTGGCGACACGGCGAGCGGTGAAGCAGGTTCAGGCGCAGTGTAAAGAGAAAAATTTGGCATTTGATGAAATTATCATTGACGGGACGGTTAATTTTCTGGCGGATACAGCGCTGGAGCGATACGTGACGGCGATGGCCAAGGCCGACGGTTTGATTCCCAGTGTGTCGGCGGCGTCGATCATCGCCAAAGTGGCGCGCGACCAGTTTATGGCCGAGCAAGATGCGGTCTATCCAGGGTATGGCTTCGCGTCAAATGCTGGCTATGGCGTGGCCAAGCACCAGGCGGCGATTGAGCGGTTGGGCGTGACGCCGCTGCACCGGCTGAGCTTTGCGCCGCTGGCGAAGTATGCGAATATAGCAAAAATGGGTGGCGCTTCTTCGTCTATTGAGGAGACTGAGACAGATTTGCTGCCTCCTCCGACAGAGGCTGTGAAACGTTCGCGAGGAGCGGACGTTTCAGCCGAACGCTCACGAAGTATCTCCGGTGGAGATACGAGTGGAGAGTGTACTCTGGAGGAGGATGACAGCGAACCCGCCACCTGTTCGTCTGCGTCTTTCACTACACGCGCCATCGGCGACGCAGGCGAGCAGACGGCTGCAGACTGGCTGGCGGCGGACAGGCACGAGATCATCGTCCGCAACTGGCGTACGCGGTACTGTGAAATTGATATTATTAGCATGAAAGATGATGTGCTGTACTTCACCGAGGTCAAATATCGCAAGAATTCCAGATATGGTGGCGGCTTGGCGGCGATTACCACCAAAAAACAGCGACAAATGCGTTTTGCGGCGGAACTATTCATAGCAAAACATCCGCAGTATGAAAGATGCGACATGCAGCTGCTGGTGGTGGCTGTCGATGGAAGCAATAGTAAGCAATCTGTGATTATGGACTAGCTGCGTCACCTGCAATATGAAAGTACACGTAGGATTAACTAGTCGTCAAGTGCATTAATAACCGCCGCTTGATCCCGCTCAATCAGTGCTACTCTGCCGGCAATCTCGCGGATGCCCAGATCAATGGTGCGGGTGAGAGCTGGTTCGGCACGCAGTGGCATGGTAAATTCGGTGAAATCGTTTAACTCATCGCGGGTTAACAGGGCGCTAGCGGCGTAGCGGATAAAAGTATCGTAGCTTTTATCGCCGCCAAAGGTGTCTTTCACCCACGACCAATTATCTTTCAGCCAGTTCCAGGCAATTTGCCGGTTTTCCCGCGTGCGGATCAGATAAATAAACCAACGGCTGGCGTCTTGCGGGCGGATAATATTAGCGTCCTGAATTGCTGCCGAGATTTGCTCGGCGGTTGCTGGATTCTTCGTCGAGGTCAAGCTCAGCGCGATATCAACCTGCAGGTCGGCTGATGGCGTATTCTGATATATCGTAAAAAGCTTGTCAATCATTTCTGGCGTCTCGAAATATCTGACATTGGCATTGATGATAAGCGGGCGAATCTCAGCTGGTAAATCCTCTGGGTCAGTCTCATTAAAACGTCGTTTAGCCTCCGCGAGCGCTGCTGAGTCCTCGCCGTATAACATTAAGCCTAGCGCTGCCGTGCGCCGTTCGCGGTCGTCATCAGACTCGCCGTCCTGCTCATCCCAGCCAAGTTCCATGAATGTATCGCGGGCAAATTCAGCAGAAATCTGCTTTAGCCGAGCGCGTCCTGCTTCACTGCCATCGACGAATTTGCGTAATTCCACCAAATTTGTCCCGGCTTTATTAAAGACTCTTTCGTTGGTTTCGTGCTGAAAGACGCGTGCCAGCGGCAGTAATGTTGCCGAACTTTCTCGTCCAGCCCGCGCCAACAACGTCATGTCTTGCAATAAGCAAATTTTATCCAACGTCGGTAATTCTGCCGCCTTTTCGATCAATCGATCTCGTGTTGCCGGGTCGTAATGCGTTACGAAATGTCCGTTCAGTCCGCAGTTCAGCCGAATGTTACCATTTACCGTAAATGTTTTCTCGCGCTCAGTCAGAATATCATCAAGCGGTTGATTTGCAAACAGCGGAATCGGCCACAAGGCATCGGACGGCTGGTGGTCGCCGATGAAAAATCGTTCCTGGTTTAACGTGACAGTAGATTGCTCAGCCGAATTGTCTTGTTCGACTTGCACAATCGGCAACCCCGGCTGAGAAATCCAGGCATTCATCAATTCAACAACTGGCTGGCCGCTGGCGGTTTCTAGCTCTTGCCATAAATCATTACCAACAGTGTTTTGGTAAGCGAATTTTTCAAAATATGACTTTAATCCTGCGCGAAACGCCTCCTCGCCGATTAGCCGCCGTACCATCACCAGCAGACGCCCGCCCTTGGCATAGACAATTGCTGGGTCAAACAAAGTGCTGATCTCATCTGGGTGATTAACATCGGCCTGCACTGGCTGCACACCATCCAAGCTGTCGCGCCGCAGCGCCGCGGTGACCTCGCTCGTCGCAAAATCTTCCCACATCCGCCACTCAGGGTGAAGCGCGTCGACCGCTACGTATTCCATCATATTAGCGAAGCTTTCGTTCAGCCACAGATCATTCCACCACTGCATGGTCACTAAATTACCAAACCATTGGTGGCTGAGTTCGTGGGCGATGACGGTGGCGATGAAGCGCTTGGATGATTCCTGCGTTAATTTCGGGTCAGCCAGCAGGCAGCTTTCGCGGTAGGTGATGAGTCCCCAGTTTTCCATGGCGCCCGACGAGAAATCTGGCAGCGCCACATGGTCGGACTTTGGCAGCGGGTATGGCACGCCGAAATACTCATCATAAAAATCAATGGAGCGAGTGGCGATGTCCAGTGCAAAATCCAGCGTTTCTTCGCTTTGAGCTGGCGTTGCCCAAACATTTACCTCAACGCCAGAGGTGGTGTGGGCGGATTTCTTGTGGAGTTCACCGACGACAAAAGCCAGCAAATAACTACTCATCCGTGGCGTGGTGGCGAAGGTGGTTGTCAGCGCGCCATCTCTCTCAGATGCTTCAGTGACGGGCATATTGCCAAGGACGGTCAGCTCCGGAGCGGTCACGAGCGTCACATCATAGGTCGCTTTGGCGGCTGGTTCATCAACACACGGAAAAACTTCTCGAGCGTGGTGCGATTCAAATTGAGTGGCAAACAGTTGTTTTTTCACGCCATCGTGGGTGAAATAACACGGATATAATCCATGCATGGCGTCGGTGATGGCGCCGGAAAAGTCGATGCGAACGGTGTGCTGTCCATTGGACAACTCTGGGTACGACAGGCGTAATTCATCAAATTCACCATGAGAAAATTCGGCCGGCTGGTCATCTATCAACGCCGAGTGAATAGTCAAATCTTTGGCATGCAGCGAAATTGCATCACCAACTAACTCACCAGAAATGATCACTGTGCCAGAAAACAATTTTTCTTCGGCGCGTGTTAAGTCGAGGGTTAATGCGTAATGATTTGGTATAAATGTGTCGATTAGGCGTGGAACTGTTTTCATACTTTCATTATAATATAGATATGGCAACGAGGAAAATTAGACGGCGGCAGATAATGGTACTGCTTGTCACGGCGGTAGCGGGTGCAGTAGTGTGGGCGGTGCAGCTGCAGCAGCCGCGGATTGCACCGACTTCGCCGTCCATGCAGCGGAAATTGTTTGGTGACTCAAACGCCCAGGCGGAGTTGGCAAAACTAGAGGTTAAAGGTCGCGCACCCAAAACGGGCTACAGCCGCAAACAATTTAGTGATGGCTGGGGTAAAATTACCGGCTGCTCAGTGCGTGAAGTAATTTTGGCGCGGGATCTAACGGAAACAAAAATTGATGATAAATGTCGCGTGTTGGCCGGGACACTACGTGACCCGTATACCGGCCGGACGATCAAGTTTCAGCGCGGTCCAGAGACCTCGTCGAAAGTACAAATCGATCACGTGGTGGCGTTAAGTGATGCGTGGCAGAAAGGTGCACAGCAACTACCACGTGAGGAACGAGAAAAATTGGCAAACGACCCGCTGAATTTGTTGGCTGCTGACGGTCCGGCCAACCAAGCCAAGGGTGATGGCGACGCCGCAACCTGGCTGCCTCCCAACAAACCGTTTCGCTGTCAGTACATTGAGCGGCAGGTAGCGGTTAAGCGTAAATATCGTCTGTGGGTAACAAATGCAGAAAAAGAGGCGATGGGTAAGGTGTTGGCTGGCTGCGGTTCGACATAATGAGTTGAGCTTCTAAGGACTTGATTGGTTGCAAATATCGCCCAAACCGCTTATACTAAACCCATGAAGATTTATCTTGGTTCAGATCATCGCGGGTTTGCGCTGAAAGAAAAAGTATTTGCGTATTTGGCGAAAAGTGGCTACGCAGTCGAGGATGTCGGTGGTCGTGAGCTTAATCCTGATGACGACTTTCCGCAGTTTGCGGCAGCGGCAGCGCTGCGGGTAATCGGCGATGATGGGGACGATCCGCGAGCAATTTTAATTTGCGGTGGCGGTCAGGGTATGTGTATGGCAGCGAACCGCTTCAAGGGAATTCGTGCTAGTGTCATTTGGGATGCACATGAGGCGAGGATGACGCGGCGTGACAATAATTCGAATGTACTGTGTCTGCCGGCTAGGGTCCTCGAGGATAACGAAGCTGCCTGGAGGGGCATTGTTGAAACGTGGCTCAATACTGTATACGCGGATGCCCCGCGGTATAATCGGCGCAATGCGCAACTGGATGAGATCGTATGAGTAGTGTTATCGCCCCGGCAATTTTGGCAGAAAATGCCCAGCAATACAAAGAGCAAGTCGATAGAATTACTGGCTTTGCTGAGCGGGTGCATATTGATTTAACTGACGGTGAGTTTGCGCCAACCTTTACGGTCAGTATCCCAGAATTATGGGCACCAGAAGGTTGGACGATTGATATTCACGCCATGGTGAACAAACTAGATGAGTATGTACCGAAGTTAATCGCACTGAGGCCGCATTTGATTATTATTCATGCCGAGGCCGAAGGCGACGTGTTGGGGGCACTCAAAGAAATTAAGCGCTCGGGTATTATGGCTGGGCTAGCACTGCTCAAGCCAACAGTGCCGCAAACCGTCGAAGAGCTTATCAAAGAGGCAGAGCATGTCCTGATTTTCAGCGGTGAGCTAGGTAAGTTTGGCGGAACAGCCAGCCTGATGCAGCTGGAAAAAATTCGGCTCGTCAAGATGATTAATCCGAATGTTGAAATTGGTTGGGATGGTGGTGTGATGGTTGACAATGCTTATAGCCTTGTTCAGGGTGGTGTGAACGTACTGAATGTTGGCGGGACGATTCAAAAAGCGACTGATCCACCGGCAATGTTTGCCAAGCTCCAGCAGGAGATTAGCAAGACAGGTGTGCTCGGGTAGTTTACCATGAGCCAACTCACGACTGGCCAGCTAGAAAAGAAGGCGCAAGAATTACGGCAACTGGTTATTCGCCAAGTAGCAGCCGCTGGCAGCGGTCATGTGGCAGGGCCGCTGGGGTTTGCTGATGTGATGGCGGTGCTGTATTTTCGGATTCTGAGGCTACGACCAGAGGAACCAGACTGGCCTAATCGCGATCTGTTCGTCATGAGTAACGGCCATTATGCGCCGCTGCTATACGCGGCGATGGCGATGCGCGGATTTTTATCGGAATCAGAATTAATGAGTTTGCGGCAGTTTGGCTCACGGCTACAAGGGCATCCGGAGCGGGTAAAATTACCAGGGCTAGAGACGACGAGCGGGCCGCTTGGCTGCGGTCTCAGTCAGGCTGCTGGCATGGCATATCATTTGCAGTATTTACAGAATTCGGAACGCTTCATATATTGTAGTTTAGGTGACGGTGAACTTAATGAAGGCAATATTTGGGAGGCGGCGATGTTTGCAGCCAAGTATAAATTAGGCCGGCTAATCACTATCGTTGATCGTAATACTATTCAAATTGGCGGCGATACAGAAAAAGTCATGCCGCTGAATGATTTGGGTGAGAAGTGGCGCAGTTTCGGTTGGCAGGTGCAGGAAATCGACGGGCATGACGTGGCGCGAATTATCGCGGCAATTGAAGCAGCACAGGCAGTACGCGAGCAACCGAGCGTGATTATCGCGCATACGGTACCTGGGCGCGGCGTTGATTTTATGGAGGGCGATTATCGATGGCACGGCAAGGCGCCAAATGCTGAGCAGGCCGCCGCGGCGCTGACACAATTGGGTCTATCGGCCAAGAAACAGTCGGAAGGAGTAGTAGGCGCATGAGTGTGTTGCGGAATGATTGGCGTGCGGGAAATACCGCGTCGATGCGGCTCGGTTTTGGTCACGGTTTAGTTAGCGCAGCACTAAATAACCCCCAGGTTCTAGCGCTAAGCGCCGACCTGGCAGACAGCGTCGGCTTTGGCGAATTTGCCGAGCAAATCAGTGCGCCGCGTTTTATTGAGGTTGGTGTGGCAGAGCAAAATCTGGTGACGGTGGCGTCAGGACTAGCAGCGATAGGTAATATTCCGTTTGCAGCCAGCTATGCGGCGTTCAGTCCGGGGCGTAATTGGGAACAAATTCGGACGACGATTTGCCTGAATGATCAGCCGGTCAAGCTGGTCGGCTCGCATGCCGGGCTAAATGTCGGTGCGGACGGCGCGACGCACCAAATGCTGGAGGACATCGCGCTGATGCGGAGTTTGCCGAACATGGTGGTCTTGGCGCCTGCTGATGCGTATGAGGCCGAAATGATGGCAGCAGTGATGGCGGCTGATCCGCGGCCAAATTATGTGCGATTGCCGCGAGCTGACATGCCGCTGTTTTTGGATGGTGAGGTGGCCATTGGCCAGGCGTCTGTACTGCGGCAGGGTACCGATGTGGCGTTACTAGGTACTGGCGCGATGACGTATCAACTCCTCATGGCGGTAGAACAATTGGCGTACGCCGGCGTTCAGGCAGAAGTCGTGCATTTTAGTACTATCAAGCCGCTGGACGAAGCAGCGGTCGTTGCCGCCGCCCAAAAATGCGGCCGTGTGGTGACAGCAGAAGAAGGGCAAATTGCCGGCGGATTTGGCAGCGCGGTGGCGGAAGTACTCGGCGAGAAATTGCCAGTCAAAATAAAGCGTATCGGCGTCCGCGACCAGTTCGGTGAAAGCGGCTCGGTAGCTGAATTATGGCAAAAGCATGGACTAGATGTCGAAGCAGTTGTCCGGCACATAAAAGATGACCTGTCATTTATTTAGGCTTGCGCAGATGCCAGGGAATTTCTCGAGCGTCCACAGCTATACAGGAAATTGTCACAAGTGTCGCGATCTCCCATGCTGCTGCATAAGTAAAAATACCAAGTTCCCTCATCAGGATTGACCCCATGATGAGCCAAAAGATAATGTGGCTCGCTGCGGTTAAAGTTATGCTGATAATAGTGCCGATACGACTTTTCCAAGCAAAGGCTGGCGCGATGGCTAGCGGGCCGATAATAAATAGAGGGATGATGGTGGCTAGCGTCACGGTATCCATGTAATTTATTATGTTGTATCAGATGCGAATAGTCAATATAATAATATATTGCTCCGAAAAATCAAGACCAGCATTTTGACGAAAACTGTACAAAAATAAATCGTAAAACCCCTTCGCCTCTTTTCATTTTCCGTCACCGCTGCTATAATAACCATAAGTAGCATAAGGGATAAAAGGGTATATGGGACTGACAATTTCTGACATTCGGCGCAATACCACACATGCGCGCCATCTGATGCAGCGGACACGAGCGCAACATTTTGCGGTCGGGGCGTTTAATATTGATAATCAAGAAACGCTGATCGCGGTGGCGCGAGCGGCGCAGAAACTCCAGTCGCCGGTGCTGGTGGAAGTATCGGATGCTGAAGTTAAAGCCATGGGGCTGGAAAACGTACGTGATTTGGTGGATAATTATAAGGCTGAATACGGCATCGAGATTTATTTGAACTTGGACCACGGTCCGACGGTGGAGGGCTGCAAGCGGGCGATTGACGCGGGTTATGAGTTTGTGCATATCGATATTTCCCAGGCAAATCATGATGCCTCGGATGAGGAAATCATCGCCAAAACTCGCGAAGTTGTCGAGTACGCCAAGTTCACTGGCGCGTTGGTGGAAGCCGAGCCGCATTATTTTTGGGGTTCGTCAAACGTCCATACCGAGGCGATTGACTATGAAGAAATTAAGAAAACCTTTTCCACGCCAGAGGGCGCGCGTGATTTCGTAGAGGCGACGGGAATTGACACTTTTGCGGCGGCGATTGGTAATTTGCATGGGTTGTATCCGGTGCCGAAAGTCCTGGATTTGGAATTATTAGGACGCATTCGCGAAGCGCTGCACTGTCAGCTTTCGCTTCATGGCGGGTCAGGTACGCCGCTGCATTATTTTAAGGACGCAGCAAAAATTGGTGTTTCTAAGATTAATATTAATTCCGACATGCGCTATGCTTTCCGCACGACGCTGGAAAAAACCTTACGTGAAAATCCAAACGAATACGCCATCGTCAAACTAATGCCACCAGTGTACGCGGCCGTTCAGGAAGTAGTTGAGGCGAAAATTCAAGCCTTCGGTTCAGCCGGAAAGGCGGTGGTGTAATGGCAAGAATTATTACTGTTGGTGCTGGTGTGCAGGATGTTTTTTTAAGCCAGTCAGACGCCTTGTCTCCGGTGTGCGATAGTCCAGAACGTTGTTTCGCTAAGTTAGAACTTGGTGCCAAGGCCGACGTCAACCAGATTCATTTTTCGACGGGTGGGGGTGCGACGAATGCCGCGGTAACCTTTGCCAGGCAGGGTCACGAAGTGATGTTTTTGGGCGTTGTCGGCCGTGATCCGGCTGGCCAAGCGGTGTTGGATGATCTGGACACCGAGAATGTTGATACACGATATGTTCGATTTTCCCAAAAATACAATACGGGCTACTCGGTATTGTTATTGGCGCCAAACGGTGAACGGACAATCTTGACGTATCGCGGTGCATCAACGCATTATCACGCGGCTGATTTTACCGTGGCGGATATTGAGGCTGATTGGCTGTATGTATCAACATTAGCAGGTCAGATGACGGTCTTGGATAAGGTATTCCATGAGGCTCGAGCAGCTGGTATGAAAATTTGCTTTAATCCAGGCAAGCGAGAGCTAGCACTGCGCGAGAAGTTAATGGGACTGCTGGATGATGTGGAGGTATTGGCGCTGAATAAAGAAGAGATGCAGCAGTTAGTACCAGGTGATAACCTGGAGCAGTTAGTGCGGCGAGCAAAAGAGCTTGTGCCGGTGGTGTTGCTAACAGACGGCGTGAATGGCTCGATGGCGTCTGATGGTGTAACGATTGTCAGAGCAGCGATGTACGAGGATGTGCCGGCAATTGATCGGACTGGCGCAGGTGATGCATTTGCCAGCGGCTTTTTGAGTCAATGGGCTCATGGCGCTCAGTTGAAGGACGCAGTAGTATTTGCTAGCGCAAATTCAAGCTCGGTCGTCAATCATATTGGTGCTAAAACCGGTATCTTATATCAAGGTGCGCGACTACATGCCATGCCACTAAGCGAAAAGGAGTTTTAATGTCAAGAAACTTAACAAAATTATTGGGTGATTCAGTGCGGACACGAGTTGCCGTGAGTGAGCTTAGACGAATGACTGGCGATGATAGCGATGTGAGGTTGATTACTGAAATTTTAGCTCGGGCTCATTCAATTATCCGTGCACTTGGGCTTGACCCGGCGGACACGACGGGCAGAGAAGTGTACCAAGCGCTAATGGCTGCTGCGCCGCGGCTTGATCAGACAGCCTGGGCGAGAGCTAGCGACTGGGTGATGATGGATTTTGACGGGCAGGTTGTCTCGTTTCATCCGGTGGATATCGTTGAAAATTATCATCATCAATTACCATACGGTCAGCATTGTATCGAATCTGGTAAGCGCGGGCTTGGCTATGAAATAACCCGTCGTTTTTTAGCCCATCCGCGCACGCACACGCCGACTGTTGAGCGCGTCGTCTGCGAGGGCGGGATTTGCTATGTTGCCTCGGCCATCAGTGAGCCAGTCAAGTCCGCGTCGCCGTTCCAGCTACCGGTAGCCAACGCTAAACCAAAACGCCGCAAGTCAGCTGCCGTGCCCGTAAAATCTAAAAAATCTGCTAGTAAAAAACCTCATAAAAAGTCCCAGCAAAACGCAAATACTCTGAAGAAATCCCCAAAAGCCTGAATTGACACGATAGGTGATCAGCAATAGGTCTTATTTGCTTGTACCAGCTCAATGATCTCATCGACGCTGTCGGTGATGGTGTAAATATCCAGGTCTTTCTCAACGATAGCTCCCTCAGCTAGCATATGATTGCGGAAAAAGGCATCCAAATCGCTCCAAAACGCTGTATCGAACAAGATTACCGGTGCGCGGTTGGCTTTTTCAGTCTGGATCAGAGTCAATATCTCCGCCAGTTCATCCAACGTGCCGAAGCCGCCTGGGAAATAAATATAGGCATTAGCAAACATCGTCATGACGATCTTCCGCGGGGCAAAGTGCTGAAACTCAAACACCTCGGTAGCATACTTATTAACTTCCTGTTCATGCGGCAGGCGAATATTGAATGCGATCGATTCACCGCCAGCAGCTCGCGCTCCCTCTTGGACGGCCTTATTAGCGCCTTCGTTGGCGGCGCCCATGATGCCGTGTCCACCACCAGAAACAATGGCGTAACCGAGCTTGGCTAACTGCTCAGCTGTTTCTTTTGCAGCGTCATAATAAGCACTATTTGGATCAGTACGTGCTGAACCAAATATCGTTACTGTTTTTTGATATTTCCGGAGGATTTCGTAGCCGCTCTGGATTTCGTCTTCCATCTTGCCGAGGCGGAACATTGCAGCCTGTAGCTGTACATCGCGCGGAATACATGTATTTTGTGGAGTCATTGAAGTGCCTTTTTTGTTTTATCGCTAATAACTGGTCAACTATATCATGAAAATTTACCATTTGTCAATAATGCTACAATAGGAAATGTGAATCAATTTAATCTCGTTTCCAGGTATCAGCCGACCGGCGACCAGCCGACGGCGATTGCTCAGTTGATGGATGGTTTGGAGCGGGGCGAGCGCGAGCAGACTCTATTGGGCGTGACCGGTTCGGGCAAGACCTTTACCATGGCAAATATTATCGCCCGAGCCAATGTGCCGACGCTGGTGCTGGCACATAACAAGACTTTGGCAGCGCAGCTGTTTTCTGAGTTTAAGGAGTTTTTTCCGGATAATGAGGTGCATTATTTCGTTAGCTATTTTGATTATTATCAGCCGGAGGCTTACATTGCTAGTAGTGACACCTACATCGAGAAGGATTCGAAGATTAATGATGAGATTGATCGGCTCAGGCATGCGGCGACCTCGGCGCTGCTAACGCGACGCGACGTTATTATTGTGGCCAGCGTGTCCTGCATTTATGGCATTGGTTCGCCGGAGACGTACGCTGACATGGCGATTCAATTGACGGTCGGCGAGCGGCGGGTGCAGGATAAGTTTATTCGCTTACTAACTGACATTCAGTATAAACGTAACGACGTTGATTTCGCGCGCGGTACTTTCAGGGTGCGTGGCGATGTGGTGGATATTTTCCCAGCTGGGCAGGACACGGCGGTGCGAGTGGAGTTTTTTGGCGATGAAATTGAGAGACTAACGCGAATTGATCCGCTGACTGGCGAGATTTTGGACCAGCCAGCTAGCCTGACGATTTTCCCGTCCAGCCACTATTCGACGCCGCGCGAGCGAATTGAAAAGGCCATCGCTGGCATCGAAAAGGAGTTTGACGAGCGGCTCAAATGGTTTGAATCACACGACAAATTACTCGAGGCGCAGCGCCTAGCTCAGCGCACTAAATATGACCTGGAGATGCTCAAAGAAACTGGCTTTGTTAAGGGAATTGAGAATTATTCGCGCTATCTGACCGACCGCGAGCCGGGCGAACAGCCAGCGACGTTGATTGATTATTTTCCAGACGATTGGCTGCTGCTGGTCGACGAGTCGCATATGACGCTGCCGCAAGTTCGCGGTATGTATAACGGCGACCGGGCGCGCAAGGAAGTGTTGGTGGAGCACGGTTTTCGTCTGCCGAGTGCGCTGGATAATCGTCCACTGAGGTTTGATGAGTTTGATCAGCATATTCACCAGGCGATTTATGTTTCCGCTACGCCGGGCGACTATGAAATTGCTCATTCGCCAAAGCCGGCTGAGCAGTTGATTCGGCCGACCGGGCTGCTTGATCCGCCAATTGAAGTGCGGCCGACTGAGGGGCAGGTTGATGATTTGATGGAGGAGATTCGCCAGACTATTGCCAAGGGCCACCGCGTACTGGTAACCACCTTGACCAAGCGTATGGCCGAGGACTTAAGCGCTTACTTGACGGACAATGGCGTGAAAACGGCGTATCTACACAGTGAAATTGATACGCTGGAGCGCGGCGATATCTTGAAGGATCTGCGGCTGGGGACGTACGATGTCTTGGTTGGTATTAATTTGCTGCGCGAGGGATTGGACCTACCGGAAGTCAGTCTGGTGGCGATTATGGATGCTGATA
>JABCOH020000020.1 GCA_013333695.2 Candidatus Saccharimonadota bacterium
AATAGCAGCCAAGATAGCGATGACCACGATGACGATCAAGAGCTCAACCAATGTGAAACCTTTAGTTTTGTTTGAAGAAATCATTTCTGATTTGCCCCCCAAGTTATTTAGTATTAGTTATATGGTAGCGGAAAACGCGCCGCAAGGCTAGTAGTTTGTTGCTTAATTTTTGCGTATTCTGTCGGGTCCTCTGCGGTTATCGCTGTAATAATCCACTCGGCAATCTGTTTGACTTCCGCCTCCGTCATGCCGCGTGTCGTCACCGCTGGCGTGCCGAGGCGTAGGCCGCTTGGACGGAATGGCGGCAGGGTATCGTTCGGTATAGCATTGGCGTTGGCGGTGATGCCACTGGCCTCTAGCCGCTCCTGAGCAGTCTTGCCGTCAATGCCGAAGCTGCCATAGATGTCCGCTAACACTAGATGGTTGCTGGTGCCACCTGTTACCAATTTCAGGCCGCCGCGCTTCAGTTCATCTGCCAGAACAGTCGCGTTTCTTACGATTTGCTGAGCGTATTCCGTAAATTCTGGACGTAACGCCTCGCCAAAGGCGACTGTCTTGGCAGCGATGGTGTGCATGTGTGGGCCACCTTGAGTGCCAGGGAAGACCGCCCGGTCGATCAGCGTCGGCAAGTTTTCCAAGGTTTTTTCCGGCCGCTTCAAAGGATTGCTGGCTATGCCCCTCGATAAAATCAAGCCGCCGCGCGGGCCGCGCAAGGTTTTGTGCGTGGTAGTGGTGATAACGTGAAAGCCATAATCAAACGGATTTTTAGCCACGCCGCCAACGATTAATCCAGCGATGTGACTCATGTCTGCCATCAGCATCGCACCGACTTCGTTGCCAATCTCAGCAAACTTGGCGTAATCCAGCTCGCGCGGATAGGCCGAGAAGCCGGCCAAGATGATTTTTGGCCGATGTTTCAGCGCCAAACGGCGAATTTCTTCATAGTCAATTTCGCCAGTCTCGACATCCTTGATGCCGTAGCGGACGAAGTTATATTCGCGGGCTGAGCGGGTGACTGGCGCGCCATGCGTCAGGTGGCCGCCATGCGCCAAATCCATCGCCAGAATGGTATCGCCAGGCTCGCACCACGCATAATACACCGCCTCATTAGCCTGAGCGCCAGAGTGCGGCTGGACATTGGCGTGGTCAGCGCCGAATAGCTTTTTAGCACGGTCAATCGCCAACTGTTCAATTTGGTCGGTGTTTTCTTGTCCGCCGTAATAGCGTCGTCCGGGGTAACCCTCAGAATATTTGTTGGTAAAGACGCTGCCCAGCGCTTTGAGTACACTAGTTGAAACGTAATTTTCGCTTGGGATCATTTCGATCCCCAGCTGCTGCCGTTTTATTTCTGCCGCAATCAAATCGGCGACCTGCGTATCTTGCATGACACTCCCTCCTTTTCCTCTATTATAGCACTTTACAACATATATCATGTGTGATATATTGTACGCTATGAGCATGAATGACTATCTCCAAAAAATCGGCGTTATTATCACTGAAAATCGTAATCGCAAAGGCCTCACACAGACACAACTAGCTGAGGCCATCGGTACATCACAAAGTGCCATCAATCGTATTGAGAACGGCGGTCAGAATATTAGTGTCGAGATGCTAGTGAGGATTAGCGATGTGCTCAATTGTAACATCGTTACGCTCAATCACTCGGGCAAGATGAACTTTCGGGTGCATGGCGGTAAAAAACTTTCTGGTGATATATCGGTCAAAACGAGCAAGAATGCGGCCGTGGGGCTGCTCTGTGCTAGCTTGCTCAACAGGGGAAAAACGACGCTGCATCATGTGGCACGTATTGAGGAGGTTAACCGGATCATTGAGGTGCTCAACTCAATTGGCATTAAAACCCGTTGGCTGCGAAAGAACGACCTGGAAATTATACCACCGGCGCGGCTGAGGCTGGAGGATATGGACATCGCTGCCGCTAAACGCACGCGTACCGTGATCATGTTCCTTGGCCCACTACTTCATCAATATCATGATTTTCGGCTGCCATTTGCTGGTGGCTGCAACCTCGGTAAGCGCACGGTCGAGCCACACCTGTCGGGCCTGAAGCATTTTGGGATGCAGGTAGAGGCCGAGGGTGGGTACTATCATGCGCGCGTCGAGCCGACAACGGGCCATCGGATAATTTTATTGACTGAACGCGGCGACACGGTGACGGAAAACGTTATCATGGCGGCGGCTCTGTCGCCAGACACCACCATCATCCGCAACGCCAGCCCGAACTACATGGTGCAGGATGTGTGTTTCTTCTTGCAGAAATTGGGCGTGACCATCGAAGGGATTGGTACAACGACGCTAAAAATCACGGGCCGGTTGCACATCAATACGGCAGTCGATTATTACCCGTCTGAAGACCCGATCGAGGCGATGAGTTTTATCGCGGCGGCCGTGGTGACTGATTCGGAAATCACGGTGCGCCGGGCACCAATTGAGTTTTTGGAAATTGAGCTAGCAACGCTGGCGGAAATGGGTTTGCAATATGAGTTGAGTGAGGAATATCCAGCCAACAATGGTCGTACTCGCCTGGTGGATATCACGCTGAAACACTCTAGGTTGATTGCGCCAAAAGACAAGATTCACGCGCTGCCGTTTCCGGGGATTAATATGGATAATCTGCCGTTTCTAGGACTAATTGCGACCGTTGCTAAAGGCCGGACATTGGTACACGACTGGAGTTACGAGAACCGAGCAATTTATTTCACCGAGCTGAGTAAATTGAATGCGCAGATTGAGCTGGTTGATCCGCATCGGGTGTATATCACTGGTCCGACCAGGTGGAAGCCCGCTGATGTTGTGGCACCGCCAGCGCTGCGGCCGTCGGTTGTGGTACTGCTCGCTATGTTAGCGGCGCCGGGCGTGTCAATCTTGCGCGATGTGTATTCAATCAATCGCGGCTACGAGGAACTAGCGCAGCGGCTGAATTCACTGGGTGCAGAGATTGAAGTTATCACCGAGTAGCTACGGAGTGTTCTGCCATCGGCTCTATTTGGTTGTGTGGCGGGCGGGAAACAGAAACTTGAGGTAATCCTTGAGCATCCGTGCGCCCGAGATGATTGGTAGATAGGCCGTGAGCTGGCGATGAATGTGCTGTGTCAGCAGCTCGTCGTTAGCGATAACTTGTGCTGCCCGCCGCATATTAGCGTAGAGCGAGGTGGTCTCGTCCTCTGGACTTACACCGCTCACTTCGAGACAGGCAATCGGCTTGATATCGGCAACGCCACCATCGCTGGTGGAGATGAGCAGCTTGAGATTGGCAATGTCTTTTTCCCATGATGTACCGCAGGCCTCGAGGCCAATGATCGGCACGTTAATAGCAACATCTGAGCCAATCGCCAACGCTCGTCCCAGGGTCTCGTCGTAATCTTGAATGTAGTGGACGCGCTCACGCAGGACAGGGTCGCTATCGACGAGCTTGAGGATGGTCAGGAGCTGCTGATACATATCATGATCGCCCTGATGAACTTTACCAGCAAGAATGTAGTGAGCGTTACTATCAAGCAAAATCTGCTTGAGCACTTCTGGGCGCTCAAATGCCAGGTGTGGTCGCTTGTAATTGGCGAATCGCCGCTTGAAGTCAAATACCAGCGCGTCCTCAGGCAGGTGAACTAGATTGTTGTATTGATCCTTGCGCTTTACAAGGACTCGGTTTAGCTCCAGTCGGCCCACGCGTTTGAGTGAGCGAATGGTGTTGGCGGTTAACGTGGCGATCGCCGCTTGATACTGCTCTGTTGGCAAGCCAAATTTATCAAGGATGGTATGCTCACGATAAGCCTGCAGGATTTCCGGCAGTACCCATGTCTCGAGGTCAATGCCGTTGGTGATGGCGTGAAACTTGACCTTGTCGTTGTTGCGGTCGCGGAAATTTGCCACTCGCGCGTGCAGTTTACTGACGCCATTTTTGGCTTCGGTCAGCTCAATTGCCAGCAAGTTTGGTCGCAAGTGGTCTCCCCGAAATTGCTCCATCAGCCAGCAGCGCACAGCGTTGCTTTTGAGGTTTGGCAGTACCAATTTTTCAAATTGCGAGCGGTGGAATTCTGGTTCAGCGGCCTGGAGTAGGGTGTGGTTGGTGTAGAGCGTGTGTTTGCGCACGTAAACAATTGCTTCATATAAATTCATGCCGTTGGCGCATAGCTCGTCCAGCCGAGCCAGTGCCGCAAAAATTGTTGCGGTTTCATTGAGCTGAATGACAGCTGGCTTGATGCCGAGCAGCTTCAGGGCCTTATAGCCGCCAAACCCAAGAGCTACTTCTTGGTATAGCCGGTGATCGCCCGAGCCTTCGCCTTCGTACAATTGCCCAAAGTTTGGCTCTGAGATGGTAACAAATTGCGTTGAGCCGAGTGTCTTGCGAAAGACGCTGAGGCTAGCATCGGGAAAGCCGGCGGAGCTAACCGAAACCTCATCAATATAATGAAAGCCATACTCCTGGGGTGAGACTTTTTCGACGTATTCAGTCTGTGTGAGGTCGGTAATTTTTTGGTGCGACTCACTGCGATAAAATGGCGTCACCGCCACAAATGGTACCTCTAACTTTTCGGCCACCCGTCGAGTGTCTGCCGCCAAAACACCGAGACCGCCGCCGCCCTTAATGCCGTTGGCTTTGTCATAAATTTCCATTGTCCAGTAAACGTACGGCCGTGACTCAGACAGTTGATGCGTTAGGCTGCTACGCTCAATTACGTCATAAAATTCGGAGGCGTCTTCGATGTCCTGTGGTTGATATGGTGAAGTGTTTGTGTACGAATATAAACCCATGATGCCCTTTTTGCGGATTGAAATTATCTTACATTGGTGCGGGTGGGGAGAATCGAACTCCCATCTCAAGTTTGGAAAACTTGCATACTAGCCGCTGTACTACACCCGCGAGCTTGCACTATTGTACCAGAAAGATGCTATAATGTGAACATGCCCTGATAGCTCAGCTGGATAGAGCAGAGGACTTCTAAGCCTAAGGTCGTAGGTTCGAATCCTACTCGGGGCGCCAGGAATGATCGAAGGAGGGTCATATGGATGCTAGTGGTAAACCGCGAATGTCGCGTCGGTTAGTTCAGCGGTTAATGGCGCATCGGCCACGGACGCAGCCGGCGTTTGGTAATACCGGTCGAAGTCGTCGAGTGAGTGACCGCAACTGCGATCGCCAGCGGATCGGGAATTATCAGTCATCAGCGCTGGGTGCGCGTGGTTATGTACCATCGGCAAGCACCGACGATATAGCGGAAGACTATGACACGACTAGCGACGTTCCGCTCTCTAATCGTACCTTTGTGGGCAATTCGCTGCGCCAAGCAGAGCCATCGTCTCTGTCACGAAATTCACAAAATACCCCAGGCGCTGCGCCACTAGGTGGTCCAACGGGGGGCAATAATATCGCTCGGTCGCCATCATCGCCTCGATTTCAAGAGCCGCCTTCGCGCGGCTATAACCCATTTTCATAAACGGTATGATTTACTAGGTATGCTAAAACCCCAGGCAAACTGGGGTTTAATAATTCCTTGGAGGGCCAGGAGGGGCTCGAACCCTCGACACCCTGCTTAAGAGGCAGGTGCTCTAACCAGCTGAGCTACTGGCCCAATCAGTCCAGATTATAGCATAATGAGCGGTGAAGGTAAACATAACGTCGCGCCTTTTGCTACGGACAATGCTTGGGGCGAATGATGGGGCTCGAACCCACGGCCTCCGGAGCCACAATCCAGCGCTCTAACCAACTGAGCTACATCCGCCAAGCTTCCCGATTATACCACAGGCGGCTACCATCCTCAAGGCGCTCGACGTGCTCATGCTGATTTGCTACAATCAAACAATGAAATCTCTCAATGGTGCAGAACTCGCGTCGTTTATCAAGCAGCGTCAGGCCAAGCAAGTGCGCATGCTCCGTCAAGCGCACCACATTCAGCCACGCCTCGCCATCGTCACCGATTCGGACAATCCAGTCATTGCTACCTACATGCGCCTCAAGCAGCGCTACGGTGCGGATATTTTGATTGAGGTAGAAATTTGTCGGGTGGCGACTCGTCAGCTACCGGAGACGATCACGGCACTGAACCAACGTGATGACGTCCAGGGAATCATTGTCCAGCTGCCGCTGGCTGAGCCAGAGCAGACTAAGCAGATCGTACGATTGGTAGCGCCAGAAAAAGACGTCGATGGCCTCAATTCTGAGCGAACGCTGTTTGACCCGGCGACACCGATGGCCATCAATTGGCTATTGGCGGGCTATAGTGTGGAGCTAGCTGGTAAGAAGCTGGCTATTGTCGGGCGCGGACGACTGGTCGGTGCGCCGCTGGAGCGGATGTGGCGAGCGTCGGGACTGGACGTAACGGTATTTAGTAGAGGCGATGATTTATCGCGACTACACGAATATGACGTCATCGTCACGGCAACCGGCGTGGCAGGACTGATTCAGCCAAATATGATCCGACCTGGTGCGGTGGTGGTTGACGCAGGAACCGCCTCGGAGGATGGCAAGATTGTTGGTGACGTGGCACCGGCGAATCGGACGCGCACCGATATTCACTTGACACCAGAAAAAGGCGGCGTCGGCCCACTGACGGTGAGCGCATTGTTTGATAATGTCATCACGGCGTGCCTGCGCCGAGTCAATATCTGGTAGGAACTCACGGCTTTGTAATGACTGATTTGACCTGGGCGACGACTTGGCGCGGGGTGAGGTTGGCCTTGACGATGTAGCCTTGGATGCCGAGTAAGCGCATCTCGCGTGGAGCTTCTTCTTCGCCGAGGTTGGTCAGTACGATAACCGGTATCGTCTTGCCCCACGCGTGTGAGCGAATATGTCGCAAGGCCTCGGCTCCGTCCATCTCTGGCATCTGGATATCAAGCAAAATAACATCTGGACGAAACGATTCGACGAGCGCCACGCCAATTGTGCCATTACTCGCTAGTCGCACGTCAAATCCGTCCGCCTCAAACTTCATTCGATACATCTGACTGATCGTCGCGTCATCTTCGATGATAGCAATTTTAACCATAATTGTATTATAGCAGGCAGTGGTGTATTGTAAAACTAGCACAAAAGAGGTGGGCAAAGTGACAATAAAGCAGCGTGAAAGCGTAACTATTCAGCCAGATCGTTATGGCCAGGTTGAGTTGTCAGAGTGCGGGGCGGAACTTGAGATGGATCGGTGGCGGATTCATCCAGTGCCGACGTGTGACCGATATCAGACGTCATCCTACGATAGGATAACGGCGGAGCTGGAGGTGTTAGCTGGTATGGGCTTTCATGGTGAGGCTGATCTAACGGCGGCAATTAAACGCCAGCGAACGATAATTGATGATACGAATCTAGCAACACGTGAGTTGATCGCTCGGGTTCCTGGCGTTGAGAATTGGCTGGAACTGATACCGACGGCGTCGGCACTGGACCTGTTATATGATCCGAGCATTGAGCGATTAGCGAATGGCAAACCAGTTTCGCCAGCGGTGCGCGACTGGGCCTGTAACATTTTGGATGCTCACGGTATTCGCAGTCGCGGCGAAATTGTTCAGGATATTCTTGCCAGGCACGTTATTGATCAAGCGTCTCTGGGTGCCGCAGCGCAGCAGTGGGTTAGTCTAGCTTGCGGCGCTGCTCAGCCGGTTTGTCATGCGCTCCGGCACATCAAAGAGAATGGTCATGCTGTGCCGCGAGTCACACTGGTTGATCTTGACCGGTCGGCACTCAGGGCCGCAAAAACGTATGCTCAGGCAATGAAAGTCAAGCAGTCTATTGATGTTCGCTGTATGAATATTCTGCACCCTCAGGGTTTAGCCTTGCCCGCAGTAGACGCGCAAACGAACGTGGCAGCTCGAGCACTGCGGCGGCAGATTGGTCTTGAGGCAGCCACATATGATGCAGTCGATGCCGTTGGAATTTTGGAGTATGTGCCCGAGGTGCTTTCAGATGAAAGTCCGACGGCGTTGCAGGTTAATGCCGCAACTTTTCTAGCTAATGCCGCCCAACTGGTGAAACCCGGCGGGTTGCTACTGATTGGTAATATGCGCGATACGCATCCACAGCTAGGCTTTACGCTTAATGTTGTGCAGTGGCCACATATCCAGCCTCGGTCAATCGAAACAATGCAGCGGATCGCGGGGGCGGCGGGCCTGGGTGATTGGCAGGTCGATGTATATTGTCCTGATGACGGCGTCTATGCACTATATGCTATGCGTAGACCAAAGGTTGGTGGTACACTAGAAATATGACGAGGGAGTGGGCATGGAGATAGCAGGGCTGATCATTGCCGGGGTGATGTCGCTGGTATTTGGCCTCATGGTCGTGGCTCATCAACCACGCCAGCCGGCAACCCGGTTCTTTTTTGTGCTGACGGTTGGCATTGCGCTGTGGGCACTGGGTATTGCGGCGTTTTTAGCGACGAATGTACTGGTGGCGGCACTGATATACCTGAGGACATATTACATCGGAGCAGCACTGATCGCGGTAGCCATGATCTCGGTGGCGGCTCATATCGGCTCTCGACGAACGATGAAATGGTTACCGGCCACTGCTTGGGTGTTATTTGGTATCGTTGCTGCGGTGATTGTCGTGCGAGTTGATTGGCTGATAGCACAAGTGGTAGTGGATGAGCATACCGTCGTCATCCATCCGATCGGTTATTTCATCTATATGGCGTATTTCATACTGCTGTTTTTGGCGGCACTGGTAATTCTCGCGTATCAGGCTCGTCGTCGCAGTGCGCTTTTGGTGCGCTCTCAGCTACGGCTTATTTCTCATGCGTACGGGATTGCTGGTGGCGTGGGTATGGTATTTAATTTGCTACTACCAGCTGTCGGTCGCTACGATCTCATTTGGGCCGGTCCGCTGAGCACCTTTATTTTTATACCGTTGGCATACCTAACGATTGTTAAACATCGTCTCTTTGGTCTGAAAGATGCGGCGGTGCGAACGATTGCATATGCGATGTTGTTGAGCTTGTTAGCAATCGTATATTACGCGGCGACGTATATTATCTCGGCGATCGTCAGTGCGCTCAGCGGTCACGACATCGGTGGGATACCGGGCTTTTGGGGTGTGTTGGCAGCATTGTTTTTAGGGTTTTTGTTTCAACCGACCAAGCAGTTTTTTGATCGCCTGACCGACAAGTTGTTTTATCGACAGGATTATACTATTGAAAGTTTTATCAACGAGATCGGGCAAATTTTGCTGCACACAATGGGGCTGCGGCTGCTGACGACTCGATTAGCGGCGTGCCTGACGCGGCTCCTCAAGGCTCGTCAGGTGATCTTTGCGGTCTATGATGACGGGCGCTTTCGGATATTTGGCTCACGTGGACACACTCGTCCGCCGCAGGTGGACCTAACGGGATTGGCAGCGCAACACCAAATTGAACAACTTGATGACGTAGCGGTCGTCGAATCGCTGCCAGAGCAGCTACGGCGGACGATGAAACTACAAAAACTGGCTATCGTCATGACATTATCGCTGCAGGAGGATATCGTTGGTTTTGTGCTGATCGGCGAAAGTCAGAAAAATAATTATGTCGAGCGCGATCTCTCAATGCTTCGGGCGGTGCGCGGTGAACTAGCGATCGCCATTAAAAATGCTCAGTCGATGGAGGAGGTGAATGAGCTGAATGCCGAGCTGCAGCAGCGTGTCGAGGCGGCGACGCAGGAACTGCGGATGAGTAACCAGCAGCTACAGCGGCTAGACGAGGCGAAGAATGAGTTTATTTCTATGGCATCGCATCAGCTGCGGACACCGCTAACCAGTATCAAGGGCTATCTCGATATGTTGCTTCAAGGTGATCTCGGCCCAGTTCGTCCGACCCAGAAGGCTGTTCTACGCGAGGCTTTTTCCTCGAGTGAGCGCATGGTGCAATTAATTAATGATTTTCTCAGTATCTCTCGCCTGCAGACTGGGACATTCACCATGAATCGTCAGCCGGCTAACCTCGGTGATATTGTACAAAGTGAAATGGCTCTGCTGAAGATTGTGGCCAAGCAGCATAACATCACTCTTTCGGTGCATATTGACGATGATGTTCCGACGTTGCCGATTGATGCCGAAAAACTCCGCCAAGTCATCATGAACATGATTGATAACGCGATCTTTTATTCTAAAGAACGAACGACGGTCAAGGTGTCACTCTGTTGTGATACGCGGGAAGTGGTGTTTACGGTCGAAGACCAAGGTATCGGCGTGCCAAAAGCTGAGCAGTCTGGCGTGTTTGGTAAATTCTTTCGCGCTTCAAATGCTCGCAAGCGTCGTCCTGACGGCACGGGCGTTGGCTTGTTTTTGGCGCGTAAAGTCGTGCTGGAGCACGGCGGCTCAATGATCTTTACGTCAAAAGAAAATAAGGGCAGCACGTTTGGTTTTCGTCTGCCACTTGATAGGACGGCCGCGAACAAGAAAAAGGCGACAAGTCACTGAGAAAGTTTTACCGGAATAAACTAATGATGCCAGTGATAATCACAATGACGATGATGACTATTACTACGCCGATGCCGACACCACGCAGTAATTTTTTGCGTTCATATAGCCATTGACCGGCCGACGAGCGGCTGACCGCCTGGATGCGCGTGACACTGGGCCGAGTTGTTGCGGCGTCAACACCAGAGTATTTCTTGGAGCGCTTTTTCTTCTGTTTTGCCATAATGATATTATACCATGAAATACTCCTCGGAGTACGAGGAGTATTGAGACAAAGTCGCCAGGTTACACATGACGTCGACTGATGAGGTAGGCAACCCCGGCAGTGAGCAGGGCGCCAAGACCCAGCCCACCAACGAGCGTGTCGGTGGCGTTACCAGTCTGTGGCAGTTCACCAACGGTTGTCGGTGCGGCAGGTGGGTTCGTGGTTTGTGTACCACCTGAGGCTGATGGCGACTGCTGATTGTCGTTGGTCGATGGCTGTTTTGATTGGTCTGGTGTTTTTGGTTCAGGTTTTGGTTGGGGAGCTGGTTGGGCTGGGTTTGGTTGCTTCGGGTCAGCCGGTGCTGGCTTTGGTTGCTTTGGCTGTGGCGTTGGCGCTGGTTTCGGTTGGGGAGCCGGGGCCTGCGGCTTAGTCACCTCTATAGTGGCGCTGCTGCAATTGCTATGACCCTCAAGCGAAGCCTGCTCGCTCTTGAGGCAGGTTGTGCTGGTCAATGTGCCCGCGACGTATTGTTTAACGACCGCGTCAATAGTAAATGTCTTTGACTCATTTGGCTTGAGCTCACTAATCAATGTCTGCCAGGTATTATTTTGAATTGTGCCGCCAGACGCCTTTAGATAGGTTACACCTTGTGGTGCGGTATTGGTGGCATACGTATCCCGCAGCGTAACCGTCCCCGTGTTGGTGACAGTTACCTGGTAGGTGAAGGCCTCGTTGACGGCAACTGTCTTGTGCTGCGCACCATTGACGGTAGTCTTGACGGCAAGCGCTAGAGTGATTTTCGGTGGTTTATCTGGCTTTGGCTCTGGTTTTGGTTCAGGTTTCGGTTGTGGTTTTGGCTCAGGCTTTGGTTGTGGAGCCGGGGTTTCGCCAGGGACTGTGGCCTGTTTGGTGCAGGCATCGCTGGTCACCGTCTCTTCCTTGCCGTTTACGTCAACGACGATAAAGGCTTTAACCGTGTACGTGCCTGGCGCGAAGCCCTTAAACTCGTTACCAGTTCGGTATACTTCTTTGCCGCTGGCGTCGTAGACTTTGTAAATTGTTGTCTTATAAGTCGCGCCGCCATGAGCGGAATATTTGACTGAGAACTTGAAACTAGTAGCCGAAAACTGATCAATACTGAGCGCATTACAGCTGTAAACTGGCGTAGGTTTTGTGTTCGTCGGCGCTTGGGTATTGGTGTTGGCGGAGTGATCAGAATCCAGTGCCCATAATGTAGTTGGCACTGCTGCTGTGACTGTGACTACCGCTAAAACAGCGTAGTGACGCAGCGATAGCGAGCGGAATAGTGATGATAAGTTTCGCATAGCTTCCTCCTTTATCCTCATAACTCTATGTAGAATACACCAAAATGTTGTAAAAGTCAATTTTTGCCACAGCCAACAACCGCGGCTGATCTCTAGACAAAATATTGCCAATCTGCTACAATACAATCTGTTTGATGGCCTCATCGTCTAACGGTCAGGACACCAGGTTTTCATCCTGGCAATCGGAGTTCGATTCTCCGTGAGGTCACCAATATTTATAAGGATAGTTATTCCGTTTGAATTTGCAGTAGCTCGCTCAGTTTTGATAGCGAGCTATTTTTGTTGACGTCAAAACGTAAAAATACTCTGGTATAATAGACAGTAGGATACTTCAAAAAGAAAGGAGAAAATCCTCGAATGACAGAGACGACGACCACAAAGGATAAGCCCAATAAACAAGCTGTATCTTCACCAGAGCGTAACATTCGATGTGAGGCGGTCATTATCATTGAGGCGGCGATACTCGTTTGTTCAGCAGGGGCATTCATAGGTCAGCTACCGCTATTCTTTAGGAACCTTCAGGATATGCCATTAATACTGGCTATTATCGGTATGGCTATCACGTCGCTCCTCGTCCAGGGCCTCATTGTCTTGAAGCAGTCCCGTCGAACTGACCAGTACCGGCAACGAATCGCTGCGCTTGCCATGACTGCGGTGTATCCGGTGGTACAATTTATTGTGTTGGCGCAATTTTATGTCTTTCAGGTTGGTCCATTTAGTTCAGCGATTCGAGAGGCTACCCGTGCGATATTTAGTGCTACACTAGCCTTTAATAACTCGCTCCCGGCTATATTGTTTATGGTGGCGTGTACGACTATTGGTTCACTGTGGCTATGGAAGATTATCGCGATGCCTAAGGGGGCGTCATATTGGCAGCCACGTCCAGCCGATCAACTATCTGAGGCGGAGAAAACCAAGCAGGAGCGGGGACTACGTTGTCGCAAGATTGGTGTGACCTTGATGGTACGAGTGCCGTTCGCACTCATATGTGCGTTCATGCTTGTCATGACACTGTTGTATATTGCTCCTGCTACCATTCTCTTTGCGATGATTATGGCGATGTCTGCGGTGGTGCCACATGCAGTCATTTTGAGCTTTATTGTTGGGCTGGTGTATATGCTAAAGGGTGAGGTGTATTACAAGATAAAGCATTGACAAATTATGAGAGGATCGCGTATAATGGAAACAAGCTTGCGCTCATACAGGGTATACGCCCAGGGTATACGCCGTGTAGGCGCGCGGGCCTACCAGAACGGTCGCACGGATGCGGAAAACTAATCGTTTAGCAATATCAACTAATTATTAGGTCGACAATGCATCCTGTTCTTGTGCGAGAAGAAAGACTTAGTACGGTAGTCGGTGTTGATGGAGACATTGACACGGGAGAAGCGTTATTCGTAATCAAGCATCTGCCCGTCGGGGCAAAAAACTCAAGTTAAGCGCAGTATCGGCGTACGGTGGGATTTTTCTGTTAGTTATTTCATTTTTGGCATTGAGCTACCAAACGGGCGGGGTTGCCAGCCGGCAGGGCTCGGTGTCCGCCTCCCAGCCGGTCGCACCGTCTACTGGTCCAGCTCATGAGACGAATAAGTCCAATAAGGTTTCGGTAGACCAGCTAGCGGCTGCTAATGCAGTAACTGATCTAGCCGAGACAGTTAATCTGCCGACTGCGGGTGATTTGCGCGAAGCGACGGCAACACTGTCGATCAAAAAAGAATTGGCTCAGGGCGATACTGAAGTTATCTCCAAGCCGCAAATTGTCCAGCCAGAAAAGTCGGCCCAGCGCGGTATCAAGACTTATGTCACTAAACAGGGTGATACGATCAATTCTATTGCCAAGAAGTTTAACGTGACAGCACAGACGGTACGCTGGGCAAATAATATGACATCTGATGCGGTTGAAGCCGGTAAAACATTGACTATTCCGATGGTTGATGGTGTGGTTTATACCGTTAAGGACGGCGATACTATTGAAAAGTTGGCAGAAAAGTATAAAGCAAATCCTGAACGGGTGGCACTATATAACGACCTAGCAAATGGGGCGGCGCTAACCAAGGACACACGGATTGTCTTGCCGGGTGGCGTACTGCCAGAAAATGAGCAGCCAGGCTACGTGGCGTCGCGCTCGGGTCGTCGAGGCCATGGCTATACCGGGCGGACAACGGTCGGTGCGGTTAGTGGCATTAGCTACGGCTATGCTCGGGCATCAGTTGGTAATCGATATGCTCTCGGTAACTGTACATGGTACGTGTATGAGCGGCGAGCAGCACTTGGTCGACCAATTGGCAGCTTCTGGGGCAACGCGACGTCGTGGGCGGCAAGTGCTCGGGCGGCCGGTTTTGTCGTCAACCATACACCGGCACCAGGGGCAATCTTCCAGACGACATGGGGCGGTGGCGGTCTTGGCCACGTCGGTATGGTCGAGCGGGTTGAAGGTGGCACGATCTACGTTAGCGATATGAATTACGCTGGATATAACGTCGTGACGCACCGAACGATCCCGATGTCTGAAGTTGGTCGGTATAACTTTATTCACTAGGATGTTCTAAGGCAACAAAGCGCCTCCGCTATCTCTCGGGGGCGCTTTTTGGTATACTGAAATTATGTTTGTAGATACAGCGAAAGTGTTAGTGCGAGCTGGCAAGGGCGGCAACGGCGCAGTCAGTTTTCGGCATGAGAAATATGTTGATAAAGGCGGTCCTGATGGCGGCGATGGCGGACGCGGCGGCGATGTGGTGTTTTTGGCGACCAAAGACCTCAATACACTGCTGAATTTTCGCTACAAGCCAGAACTAAAAGCAGAAAATGGCGGTGACGGTAGTAAGCGCAATAAACGCGGCAAGAGCGGTTCGCCGCTGGTTGTCAAAGTGCCGATGGGTACGTTAGTCAAGCGTGACGGTAAGGTAGTGGCGGATTTGACGGCAGACCAGCAACAAGCAGTCGTTGCTCGCGGTGGTGATGGCGGTTTTGGTAATGCGCACTTTACGTCCAGTACGCGCCAAGCACCAAAGATGGCTGAACTCGGTGAGGCGGGTGAAGAATTTGAGGCAGAGCTGGAACTAAAATTGCTGGCCGACGTTGGTTTGGTTGGTTTTCCGAATGCTGGTAAATCGACATTCTTGAGTGTGGTTTCTAACGCTCGCCCGGAGATTGCTAATTACGAGTTTACGACGTTGACGCCAAATCTGGGCGTAGCGGATGTTGATGATGGCTCAGTGTTGATTGCTGATATTCCAGGGCTGATTGAAGGCGCCTCGGAAGGTAAGGGCTTGGGTGACCAGTTCCTGCGTCATGTTGAGCGGACGGCGGTGTTGCTGCACATGATTGACGCGTATAGTGACGACCCAGCGGAAAAATACCAGACCATTCGCCGCGAGCTGGAAAAATATTCTGAAGAATTGGCGGCGCGTCCAGAAATCATTGCTTTGACGAAGTGTGAAGGACTAGATGATGAGATTATTGCCATGCAGTCGACGGTACTGCAGAATGTGGCGAACGGTTCGCCAGTGGTGACGATTTCCTCGCAAACGCATGCTGGCGTGACTGAGCTGCTTCGCTTACTGCGCCGTGAAGTCACTGAATATCGGGCGCATGAGGCGGAGATGGTTGAGGAAGAGGGTGATGATCTGCCAGTAATCGCGCTGGATGCACAAGCAGCATCTGATGCCTGGACGGTGGAGCGGGTGGTTGGTGCGGAGCCTGACAACGTCAACGATGAAGATGCGGTTAGTTTCATCATCCACGGAGCTAAAATTGAAAAGTTTGCTCGCCGTACTAACTTTGATCAGTTTGAATCAGTCAATCGCCTGCGCGATATCATGCGAAAAATGGGCATCACCCACGAACTAATTCGTCAGGGTGCAGTCGGTGAGACCTTGGTGTGGATTGGCGAATCGATGCCGTTTACGCTGGTTGAGCAATAGAATAAAGTGCATTGTTGACAAATTTTGATATAAAGATTG
>JABCOH020000021.1 GCA_013333695.2 Candidatus Saccharimonadota bacterium
AAGCTTGGCACAAATAAATAATACTCGGGCTGGCGCGACGAGTTTGGCAAGCTTTTCCTGCAGGGCATGGTCGCCGAGTCCCGCCTCGTCAACATTAAATGTATAAATAATTGGCTTGGCAGTGAGTAAATGAAGATCATTAATTATCTCATATTTGATATTTTCTATAGATACTATTGGTGTGCCTGAATTAAGTGATGTCAGGAGCGTTTCAAGGTATGTAGCCACCTGTCGTGCCTCCGGCTTGGCTTTGGCTTCTTTCTGGAGACGAGGTAGACGATGTTCTATGGTTTGGATGTCGGCAAGGATAAGTTCGGTATTGATGATGTCAATGTCGGCCTGAGGGTTAATCGGAGTATCGTCGTGTCGTAATATATCTGAGTTTTCAAAGGCGCGAACGATGTGGATAATGGCGTCGCATTCACGAATATTGTGCAGGAATTTATTGCCAAGCCCTTCTCCTTTTGAGGCGCCAGCTACCAATCCAGCGATGTCGACGAACGTTACGGTCGCGGGGATAATTTTTTGCGTATCATACAGTTTTGCGAGCACATCGAGCCGCTCATCGGGAACCGGTACGATGCCAGTATTCGGTTCAATGGTGGCAAACGGGTAATTAGCCGCTAGAATATTATTGTTAGTAAGTGCATTAAATATGGTCGACTTACCGACATTTGGCAGGCCGACGATTCCGATTGATAGACTCATATCGTGTATTATAACAAATTACACAAACTTGCCTCAGTATATAATATGTATTAGAATAAGCAGTATGAATAAGGTTATTGTCTCGCGAATATTTATGATAGCGGGTATCGTGTTAAGTATCGGGGCGATAGTCGCCGTTATCATGATGGTGATGGAACGATTGCATGTTGGGCTAAAAGAGCCGAGTCAAGATATCGCGCCAACCGCTAAGATGATATGTGGCGAGGATATGATAAAAGAATATCGGTCAATTATCGCTGCGCCAAATGGGTATGGTCCGACAGCGCTTGAGGGGCTGGTGAAGAAGATCTCAGAGCGTGGTGGTCCGGGTGACGATGCGGTGTGTCACTATATTGTGCTTCACGATGCATCGCTACGGAATGATCGCCAGCGGATTGATCAGATTCATCAAGGGTTGATCAACTCGATGAAGATGCGTCAGGCGGTCGAGCCGTTTTATCGACTGGGTATTAATCAGGATACGGTAAAAGCACTAGTCGAAATCGGTAAGGCTGATGCGGGTGCGGGGAATAAGGATGGTACACCGGGTCAGGGTTAGGGTCGGACTACGGCTTGTTATTGGCTATATGCTGGCACTTGTGGTTGTCGCATCGACGTTGGCGATTATTGGTGTGGATAGAGCAGAGGCGGTGGACTGTAGCGGTTTGAGCGGTCGACGACGTTTGATGTGTATTAATGCGCGCAATGATGGTGAACGGTTTGCGGTGCAATATATCTGTAAGGGCGGCGGAACGCGGTGCGGTGCGATGTGGATGTCGTCGCCTGGGACGTCGTATACGAATGATGTTATTAACACCGTTAGCTGGAATGCGACGTCATTATCACTTGACTTGAGGGGGTCAGTGAATGGCAACGGGCAGTCGCGAGCACGGGTGTGGGCGACAAATGTAACGGTTAGTCAGAATGGTCGGACATTACTATCTGGCGGTACGCTTGATCGTGGGACGCATCCATCGGGTGCGTACCACTGGGTTGATGGCGGTAGTAGCATTCGAGTAAATGGAATTGACATATCTGGCGTAATTGCACCAGGAAGTTCCGGCCGTATTATTTTGCAGGTGCGGCGCTGTTTCTATAGTAGTCCAGGCGGTAGCGGTGCTTGTGCGACACAAGATGTCGAGGTATGGATTAAGCGTGAGCAGGCGCCAAACCAATGGACTGTTGAAGGGCAATCGCGAGTGTCAATCAATGGTGGCAGTTTAGTGCAAAACGCGACCGCTGTGCCAGGACAGCGCGTACGATTTTTTCATTATCTACGGAATAATTCTTCGTACACGATTCCTCCCTATACCCTAAAGCGCATAGGAATTAATCAGGATGTTAATGGCACGACAACGCATCATGCGTGGGCGTCGCCGTATACGCGTAGCGCTAGCCCATGGAACACCTTTTATGCACCGAACGACGTTAAACCATATAACAGTGTCTTTGGAGCTGAGGGGATTGTGACGCAGGATGATGTCGGTAAAACAGTATGTCAAAAGATTTTATGGCTGCCGGGTGCGTGGAATACTGACGGCTGGGGGGTCTCATCGAATGCCTGTGCATCGGTGCCGTATGATTATGAGTTGCGGCCAGAGGTGCAGGCGCCAGATTATATTAATGAAGGAACGATTGAGGTGAGTGGCGTGACCGCGCGAATTAATCATACAGGATCGACACGGTCAAATCGGGCAAATTATGCTGTGGCGCGGTTTGTGTTAAGGGGTGGTGGAAATTATACTGTACCGGGCGGTGAGGGGGTCGTTGTGCCGTATGATAGACGTTCACCGGGTAATTTAGTGGGCGATTGGGATTGTTATATCGCCAAGAACACGATTAAAAATAGTCGACCGGGTTTGCAGGTGGCAGATTGTACGTCAAATAATTTGGCACGTAATGGCGCGGGAACAATTATCCAGCGAGGTGGGCTGGAAATTCCGCTTGGCAAGGATAACTTGAGCGGAGTGACGATGACGACTGGCGACCAGTTGTGCTATATGACTATTGTGAGTACATATAACCAACATGTGAATACCAGTACGTTTCGCTATGCGGTAGATTGTGCAAGAGTCGCTGGACGGCCAAAAGTTCAGTTCTGGGGGGCGGATGTGCGGGTTGGTGTCGGGATAGACGGCAGTGCGGGTAATAATAATGCAGAAGTCAGGACATCACTGACGAGGGTGAGGCGATAGATGGCGCTGCAGTTAAAAACCCGAAGGTGGTGGATCGGAGTCGGTGCCGTTGGGCTAGTGGTATTCGGAAGCCTTGGAGTGTATATCTGGCGTCATTATATCAGCGTAACGGCGCAAGTAGCACCTGACGTAACTCACGTCGAGAAGGCGGTGCTAGCAGTAAGTACGACAACGCCACCGGGCGGCAGTAGTTATGACCCAGCCACGTCGTATCACATGCCGTGGGAGAAATATCCGGTTGGTGAGAGAGAGCAGATCGGCGGGACACCAGAACGGATTAGCAGTTGGCCGGCGGCCGGGGATGGCGGATCTGACTGTCGTGTGAACGCAAATGCCACGACAGTGGTCGATGGTGTTGGCGGGACGTTTAACTATGGTGGGTTTATGATGATGCCATCACCGATGTCTGGTAATCGGACAGTTGGTCAGGATAAGTGTAGCGGATCAGTGTCAACATGGACGGCGCCGGACGGTGAAAATAGCACGTCTTCGGCAACACCAGCACCGAGTTGGTTTGACGACATGGTGGCGGCCAATAGTGGTGGTCTAGCGGGCGGAGCATATGTTAATCCACGAGCGTATGGTGGCTGGGCGACGGATGCTAATGCCACGACGAAAGTACCATTTGGTGTACCTGCCCAACGATCGGGCGCGGCTGGGGCGGCTGAGTTTGCCGAATGCGGCGGGGTTGCTAAGGAAGCAGGAACATCTGCGTGGGCAACTGATGGAGCGTTTCGGCAGTCGATATATGATCAAGGTGGCCAGTCGAAGCCGCTCTGGGGTGCGCGCTGTAAGGACGAGACAAAGTTGAAGGAGGCGCTGACTCAGCGTCATAATGCGCCGCAAACTGATACCAATGGTGAAAATTACGTGAAGTCGTCTGGTGTAACGCTATTTCGGCAGAAATTCCGGCTGACTAGCCAGCAGTTAGAGGAGATTCGTCAGCTGGATTTGTTGAACGACGGACGATCGGGACTATACTTGCGTTTAGCGGTTGATGATTATGCGGCGGTGTACATTAATGGCAAGCCAGTCTTTGCTAATCCGAAAGCGTCGTCTGGTGTCGAGATGAAGAGAATCATCGCGGATTATTTACGGGCTGGTGATAATGTGATTGCTCTAGAGGTGCAGGATGCGATTGCTCCAACTAGTCTCGCCAATGCTAATGCGGCTGCTCGGTGGCTGCTCGGTGTGTATGCGCCAAAGGGGTGGCAGCCAGTACCGGGGGAGCCGCGGCTGTACGGATCGTGGGCGGAATATGCCGTTAGTGCGCCTGGACAAATTATTTCTTCTTCGGGAGCAGGACTATCATCTACGCCGACAGGGCGAACGGGGGCGATTGAGGCACGGCAATATAATGATCTGACGTTTCAAAACACCAACACCCCGTTTGGTAATTTCCGCGACAAGATGCCGACCGTGCGAACGCCTGATGCCTATTTTACGAACACGGGAAAATTAGCTGGGACGGTGTCTATGAGCGACGTGGCTAGTGGCGTGTATCAGGCTGGCAACCTGACGATTACCGGTGGAGAAATTAAGCGTGGCCGGCAAATTGTTATCAAATCGGGCGGCGTGGTGACTATCAAGGGTGACGTAAAACAGGAGGGCGGTAACTATTCAGCGGCTCGAGATCTGCCGCAGTTGATTATCAGCGCTCGGCATATTATCATTGAGCCGAATGTGACGCAGCTTGATGCTTGGCTGGTGGCCAAGAATGGTACAATTAACACCTGTGATACCATGGTTCGTGATAGTCGTCAGTGGCTGTCGGGGTTGGATGCAAAAACCTGCGAAAAACAGCTGCGGATCAACGGTCCGATTATCGCGAAGCACCTCTTTTTGCGCCGTACATTCACGAAGGGTGGTGATACCTCTGGCAATAATCCGGGCGAGCCGGCGGAAATATTGAATTTGCGTGCCGATGCGTATTTGTGGGGAAATGAGCGGTCGAAAGAGTCAGGCGTTATTAAAACGATGCATCTAAAAGAGCTACCGCCACGATTTTAAGGGTTTTACATTTCAATATGCTTATGTATAATAGAATAGTATGAAATTAGCTAAAGGGCTGGGCGACTTTTTCGGATTAGACATCGGGACGAATGCGGTGCGTGTCGTTCAGTTGGCGCGAACGAGTAACGGGTGGAATCTGCTGCACTATGGTTATGCGCCTGTTGACCCGAAGGTTACAGGTAGTGATTCGCCAGAGGCGCAGCGTAAGCTTGGTGAGGTGATCATGACTGCTGTTGGACAGAGTGGTATCAAAACACAAAATGTAGCGATTGGCTTACCGTCGAGCAAGACCTTTACGGCGATTATTGATGTGCCAAAAGTATCAGACCAAGAGCTAAAGGCGACTATGAAATACCAGGTCGATCAGTACATTCCTATGGCGATTGAGGATGCCAAGGTTGATTGGGCGCTGCTCGGCGACAGTTTGCGCGAGCAAGGCCAGTATGAGGTGTTATTGACGAGTGCAGCGATTAGTTATGTCGAGGAGCGGCTTGAGTTCATCGAAGGTCTTGGCTTTAATGTAGTTGCTGAGGAGCCGGATCCGATCGCGATGCTTCGGGCATTAGCACCGACTGATGGAGCGACCGCAAAACTAGTGTTGGATATGGGCGAACATTCGACTGACTTGGCAGTCATTTATGGCGATATGCCGCGGTTAGTGCGTACGGTGCCGAGTGGACTACGGGCGTTGGTGCGGGCGGCAGTGCAAAATCTCAACGTGCAGGATGATCAGGCTCGTCAGTTTATTATTAAGTTTGGCTTGGCACCTGACCGGCTCGAGGGGCAAGTTCTCAGGGCGATTGACGGTGTGCTGGATAATTTTGCGACCGAGCTGACCAAATCAATCAAGTTCTTTCAGACGCGCTATCCGAGCATTTCCGTGTCAGGAATTCTGCTGTCGGGCTTTGGCGCAGCGATACCGATGATGGATAATTACATTGCTAACAAGACTGGTATACCAGCGACTACGGCTGATCCGTGGCAGCATGTCAGTCTTGGGCAGGCCGATCAGCAAAAATTAGCACCAATTGCCTCGGAGTTTGCGACGGTTGTTGGTCTAGCGCAGCGGAGGAACGGATCGTGATTGAGATTAACTTGATTCCTGATGTCAAGCGCGAGTTACTTCGGGCAAAAATGATGCGCAATGCTGTGACAGCGATGTCAATAACCGTTGGCATGATTGCGGTCGGAGTGGCAGTTGCGCTTGGCTTGATCTTTGGTGGTCAGATAGCCTTGGAGGCGCTGCATGATGGAACAATCAAGAACAAAGCGCGTGAGCTAACGTCGATTGAAGATCTCGATAAGTTAGTAACTATTCAGCATCAGCTGGCAACAATTAACAAACTATCAAGTGAGCGTCAGGCTGATTCGCGACTATTTGACGTGATGACGGCGGTCAATCCGGTGGCGCCAAATAGTATTAAAATTGCGACGCTAAAGCTCAAACCAGAGTCACGGACAATTACTATTGAGGGATCGGCCGAGAATGGCTATATCGCGCTGGAGATATTTAAGAAGACGATTACTAATACGACTGTGCAGACAACACAAAATGGGCAAGAGGTTAAACAACCGCTGGCTGAGAATCTGCAGGCGGGCGAGGCCAGCTTTGGTGAAGATGCCAACGGCAAGAAGGTGTTGCGCTTCTCGTTCACGTTTACCTATCCGGCAGAATTGTTCTCGAAAACGAGCGGCTCAGTGGTGATTGCGACGCCAAACGGTAAAGTTGATGTGACTGATTCGCGGCTGGGGGTACCAGAGAGCCTATTTGCCAAGAAGCCAAAAGACGCTTCAAATAAGGAGAAAAACTAATGCCTGAAAATAAAGACGTTGCCATCCGTAAGCGCCAGCAGATTGACTCCTCGAAAAAAACCATGTTTCTGTTCGTGGCGGGTGCGGCATTTGTGAGTGGCGTGGCAATTGTGGTGTCGTTTTTCCTCGTGCGGCAGATTTTGTTTCATGGCGCAGTGGTGCTCGCGAAGCAAGACACCATCAATACGCTGGAGAATAATAAAAAGGCGGCCGAGTCGCTCAAAGATAATGTGCGCTCACTAGAGGCGAATGAAGCACTTAACTCGGTGAAGTTAACGGATAGCAGTAGTCCATTGCAGACAATTCTTGATGCGCTGCCGGCTAGTGCGAATGCCGATGCGCTCGGTGCGTCCATCCAGAAGAAGTTTGTCAATGGCATCGCCGGTCTGTCACTAGAAAGCATCTCGGTCCACTATTATACGGCGAATGAGTCGGGTGCGGAGCAAGAGGACGCTGGTGATGGTCGCTCGGCGGTGAGTTTCACCATGACAGTGAGCGGTACGTCATCAAGCCTCAAGGAGCTGTTAACGCGCTTTGAAAAATCAATTCGGGTTATCAATATTACCGAGATTGAGATGCAGGCCAGCGAGGATGGCAAGATGACGATGGATATCTCTGGCAAGGCCTATTTTGAGCCGGCGCAAAAAGTTGGATTAGGAAAGAAGGTAATTAAGCCATGAAGAAGAGCGATATAGCGATGATCGTGTTGATAGCCAGCCTTGGCGTTGTGGTGGCATATTTCGTTGCCAGCAGCATTCCATTCTTGCGCGTACCATCATCGGGTGTGGAAGTGCAGACGATATCAAAAATTAGTCCAGATATTGAGCAGCCAGATAAGACAGTATTTAATCGTGAAGCTATTAACCCAACGGTGGAAGCAATTGTTGGCAAAGCGACTGGTAGTTAGCGCGGGGGTGATATGGCGCTACTGACGGATGATATGCAGGGAAAATTGATTGGCTTGCTGACGAGTGAGGGCTTGATTGAGCGGTCGGTTGTTAAGGAGGCGCAAAAACGTGCCAGCGAATCGGGTAAGCCGCTACTGTCACTGCTAACTGAGGAGCACCTTTTGGAGAATGAATTATTGGTGCATGCGGTGGCGCAATTGTCTGGTGTGCCGTATGTTAATCTCGCAAGCAGCGTGATTGAGCAGCACATCTTGAACCTGCTGCCGGAGGATGTTGCCGAGCGATTTATGGCGGTACCGCTGGCCGAGGTGCAGGGGCGCCTGGCGGTGGCGATGATTGATGCTAATAATGTCCAGGCGGTTGACTACCTAGCAAATCGTATCCAACGGCCGCTGAAGGTATTCATGGCCTCCGAAGAAAGCATCCGTCACGTCCTTGGCCAGTACAGAACAGACTTATCATCGGTCAATGAAGCAGCGGAAGACTCGCAGCGCGAAGCACTGGATGAGTCATCGCAGAACATCGTGACGATCGTTCAAGATTCACCGATCTCGCGGGCGCTTAGTACGATCCTAGAGTATGCAGTAAAGAGCCATGCCTCGGACGTACACATTGAGCCATTAGAAAAGGCGTTAAAAATTCGCTGTCGTGTTGATGGCGTGTTGCGGGAAATTATGCAGCTACCAAAAAGTATCGAACCAGCGCTGGTTAGCCGCATTAAAATTCTATCAAATCTCAAGATTGATGAGCATCGAATTCCGCAGGATGGCCAGTTCGCGGTCAATGTGGCCGGCAAGGACGTTGACCTGCGTATCGCGATTTCGCCGGTGGTGTGGGGAGAGCAGGTGGTGATCCGTCTGCTTGATAAGACAGGTAACTCGTTTGATCTGACCGATATGGGGTATGCTGGGCGCGCACTGAGAGCCATCCAAAAAGGCATCAAGCGGCCGAGCGGAATGATTTTGACGTCTGGGCCGACTGGTTCGGGTAAGTCAACCAGTTTGTACGCGCTGATCAAGGAAATCAAGGATGACTCGATCAATATTGTGACGCTGGAGGATCCGGTGGAGTACAAGATTGACGGTGTTAATCAGATTCAGGTACACGCTGATGTTGGACTGACGTTTGCATCGGGCTTACGGTCAATTCTCCGGCAGGATCCCGACGTGGTGATGGTCGGTGAGATCCGCGATACCGAGACGGCAAACCTAGCGGTGCAGGCGGCCCTGACCGGACACTTAGTCTTCTCGACGCTGCACACTAATTCGGCGGCGGGTGTGCTGCCGCGGCTGTTGGATATGGGGATTGAACCGTTCTTGATTGCTAGTACCGTAAATACTATTATTGGTCAGCGGCTGGTCAGGCGAGTGGCGCCAAAATATGATTCATATCAATCGTCACCACTTGAAACGGAGACTATTCAGTCAACGGTTGGCCACCTCCTGCCAAAAACCCAGGCTGACATATCGACTGTTTCGCAGGATTTGGGCTACAAGGCCTTGCCATTATCTGGTCAAACCGCTTATACTTTAGTCAGGGGACGCGATATGCCGCAGACGCCGCAAGGTTACTCAGGGCGATGTGGTTTGTACGAGGTGATGGACGTCACTGAGGAAGTTCAAAACCTGATCGTCAAGCGGGCGGCGAGCGCCGAGATTCAGCGGCTTGCCATGCAGCAAGGTATGATAACGATGCGTCAAGATGGTTATCTCAAGGCGCTCAGTGGCGTGACAACATTAGAGGAAGTAAATCGGGTAGCAGCCGATACAGCATAAAAGAAAAGGGGGACGATTATGAACAATCAAGAATTACGCATCGAGATTTTACTAGAAGAGGTGGTTAAAAAGCGGGCCTCAGACCTTCACATTCAAGTGGGCCTGCCACCGATGCTGCGTATTGACGGAACGTTGGTCGCAGCAACGGGCACGCAGCCGCTTGATGAGGCGACCGTGGAGCGGCTGGTATTTCAGATTCTTGATGAGGATCAGCGGCAAATTTTGCTCAAAGATAAGGAGTTTGACTTTTCGTTTGCGTTCGGTACACTAGGACGATTTCGGGTGAATGCCTTTCATGAGAGGGGTAACCTAGCGGCGGCGCTGCGCTTAATTCCAAACGAGATCAAGACTGCGCAGGAGCTGGGCATGCCGCCGATTGTCAATACATTTGCCGACTTTCCGCGTGGTTTGGTGTTGGTGACGGGGCCGACCGGCTCTGGTAAATCGACGACGCTGGCGGCGCTGGTCGACAAAATTAACGCCGAAAAGTCGCAGCACATCATTACCATCGAAGACCCGATTGAGTTTACGCACAAGTCAAAAAAATCGGTGGTGGTGCAGCGTGAGGTTCATTATGACACCTATTCGTTCTCAGCGGCGCTGCGTTCTAGCCTACGCCAAGACCCAGACGTGGTGCTGATCGGTGAGATGCGCGACCTCGAGACAATCTCGGCGGCGATTACCATTGCCGAGACCGGGCACTTGGTGTTTGCGACGCTGCACACCAACTCGGCGGCGCAGTCAATTGACCGTATGATCGACGTCTTCCCGCCGCATCAACAGCCGCAAATCCGGGCGCAGCTATCGAACATCCTGATGGCAATTTGTTCGCAGCGGCTGGTGCCGTCTATCGGTGGCGGTCGGGTGGTGGCGGCCGAGATCATGATTGCTAATCCAGCGGTGCGTAACATTATTCGCGAGGGCAAGAGTCATCAGCTGGATGCCGTCATTCAGACGGGTGCTGATCAGGGCATGCAGACCATGGATCGGACATTGGTCAATCTGGTACAAAACGGTACGATTACCTATGATAGTGCCCGTGAGTTTGCGGTTGATCTAGCGGAGTTTGAGCGGCTTATCAGGGGATAGCACATGAAAAAATATTACTATGAGGCCAGGGATTCAGCCACGCAAAAGATTACCAAGTCGGTTGTGCAGGCTGAGAGCGAGGTCGCCGCGGCGAAGTTGTTGAGCGCCCAGGGCTTCGTGCCGTTGAAAATTGAGTTGCAGGATGAACGTGAGGGCTTCTTTCAGCGATTGTCAAATAAAATATCGTCCAAGGACAAGATCGTCTTTACGCGGCAGCTAGCGACGTTGATTGGTGCGGGGTTGCCGCTGGCGCAGAGCATGCATACCGTGCTGGAGCAAACGCAAAACAAGCAGATGCAGAGTATCATTCAGGAGATAATTTCTGATATTGAGGGCGGCCGGCAACTATCAAGCGCGTTCGAGAAACATCCAGAAGTATTTGACAATGTATATGTAGCGTTGGTGGCGGCCGGTGAGGCGTCAGGAACGTTGGACGAAGCACTTAAGCGCATCGCGTCGCAGCAAGAAAAAGATGCAGCGATGCTTAGCAAGGTGCGTGGCGCCATGGTCTATCCGGCGATTGTGCTGTTGGTGATCATCGCGGTGGTGGTGTTCATGCTCGTGATGGTAGTGCCGCAGGTCGAAGGACTGTATGGCAGCTTACATAAAGAGCTACCGTTCACAACGAAGGCCATGGTTAGCGTCGCTGGTTTTTTGGCGCAGTTTTGGTGGGCGTTGGTGATTTTACTTGGTATCGGTTTGTATTTCTTTCAGCAGTATCTCAAAACCGAGGCTGGTATTCGTGCTAAAGATACGTTCAAGCTGAACATACCAGTGTTTGACGTCATGTTCCGCAAGCTGTACATGGCTCGCTTTACTCGTACCGGTCAAACGCTTCTTAATAGCGGGGTAGCGATGCTGGATATGCTGCGCATCACCGCTCGGGCGGTCAATAATTCAGTTATCCGTCAAGGCATTGAGCGTGCCAGTGAAAAGGTGAAGGGCGGCAAGGCGCTGTCAGTGTCCTTAAAAAATGAGGATTATATCTTGCCGATGGTGCCGCAGATGATCAAGATTGGCGAACAGTCGGGTAAGATTGATGAGATGATGGGCAAGTGCGCGCAGATTTACGAAGATGAGCTGGATGAGGAGATCAAGGCGATCACGACAACGATTGAACCGGTGCTGATGGTGGTCTTGGCGGTCGTGGCCGGCGTGATGGTGGGTGCGATAATCTTTCCAATTTATAATCTGGTCGGAGATATTAGCCTCTAGACAATCCATAAGCAGTACGGTACAATAACGAAAGAAAGTTAAGTCACAGAAAGGTGGGCAACTTCATGGCTCAGCAAAAAGCAAATCGAGGGTTTACAATTATTGAAGTCGTGTTGGTGCTGGCGATCGCCGGACTGATATTTTTGATGGTATTCTTGGCATGGCCGGCCTTGCAGCGCAGTCAGCGCGACGCACAACGACGCAGTGACGTGACTCGGTTCGTCTCGCAGGTGAATAGTTATGCAACAAATAACAAGGGAAGCATCCCGAAAACCGATACGGGATCGATCAATAGCTTCCTCGATTCGTATATGAAGCGTGGCAACGGTGAATTCAAGGACCCGCAGACAGGCAATAATTACAGCGTGGTAACTGGCGTCGCTCAGCAGGGTTCGGCAACGACCGAGAAGATGGTATATGCCACGAGCGCTCAATGTGATGGCGAAAATATTGTTGCTAAAAGTGGTTCGCCGCGCTCGTTCGCCGTCAAGGTGCAGCTAGAAGGAAGCGGTGCGTTTTGTAAAGACAATCAAAACTAACTAGAGACAACGAGTTATTGGCAGCCTCCTACTATCAGGGGGCTGCTTTTTTCATGATTTCTTGTTACCATTAACAGTATGATGGTAGTGACGATACTGGTGGGTGTGGCAATTCTTGGCGCAGTGATGGGGAGCTTTATCGGTGCTCAGGTGTGGCGAGTCCGTGCTCTGCAGCTCGTTGAAGACAAGCAGGCCGGCGAACCGGTTGATACGCTGGAACTCCGCCGCCTGAAGCCGCTGCTTAAGCCTCTCAGGGACGATCGATCGCAGTGTCTTTCCTGTGGGCACGAGCTACGCTGGTATGATTTGTTGCCAGTGGTGAGCTGGCTGGCCGCTAGAGGTCGCTGCCGGTACTGCCAGGCGTCGATTGGCTGGATGGAGTTAGGGCTCGAAGTGGCGATGGCCGGGTTGTTTGTCGCAGTGACGTGGCATGGCATGATGACGTTTACGGCACCACTAGTGATAACGAAGGTCGCGATTATACTGATGGGGCTATCATATCTAGCGTTCCTGTTCGTGTATGACAAGCGGTGGTTCTTGCTCCCTGACGTGGCGAATTGGCCGTTCGTGATGTTGGGGGCACTATTTGCTGGGGTTCACGTGGCGACTGGTCAGCTACCGGGCGGAGTGCTTGGACTGATGGCGGCGGTCGTCATTCTCAGTGGCGTGTACGCATTGCTCTACGTCGTGTCGAGTGGTCGCTGGATAGGGTTCGGTGATGTCAAGCTGACACTCGGCCTCGCCCTCTTTTTGATGGATTGGCGGCTAGCATTTCTTGCGCTGTTTCTGGCAAATTTACTCGGCACGCTACTGGTACTGCCGGGGATGCTTCGGGGCACAGTGCAGCGTGGAGCGCGAATCCCATTCGGGCCGCTATTGATCGTCGGCTTTCTTATTTCGTGGTTTTTTGGTGCCAGGATCGTGGATTGGCTTATCGTGATTTGATAGTGCTTATGCTATAATAATGAGCATATGAAGCGGTGGCAATCCGGGTTTACAATCGTTGAAGTGGTGTTGTTCTTGGCGATCACTGGCCTGTTGACCGTTGGCTTGTTAGCTGGCGTGAGTGCTGCACTGCGCCAACAACAATACCATGACGCTGTTCAATCGTTCGCCGGCTTTATTCGTGATCAGTATAGCCGAGTGATTAGTATCGAGAATGATCGGGGCGATCGTGACACATGTCCTGTTAAGGGTGCAACAAACGATGGAGCTCGGGGCCAGTCGAATTGCGTTGTCGTTGGTCGTTATGTCAAGTCGACGAATTCCGAGGCACGTTCATTTACCGCCTATCCGCTGTACGCCCTGAAGCGCTCGGGAGTGTGGACGTATAGTTACAGTGAGAGTGAGGCAAATACCTATACGGTTGGCTGGGGTGCGCAGGTACGCTCGCTCACGGCAACCAATACCATTGGTAGAGAACTGGCTTTATTAATATACCGCGATCCAGATAGCGGGCAGGTTATCGTACGCACGAATGATGCGCCGTATTCACCAGCTAATATTAATAATTTTATTCGCAATATGCAGCCGAATGGCGGTATGTATACGGCCGATTTACAGCTGCGGCAGCGAGAGTTTTGTATCTATGATACTGGCTGGTCAGTTGGCCAGAGGCTGTCAGTCTTTCTGGGGGCAAAGGCTGGCTCGAGCGAGGCAGTGACGGTCGGTCATGCGACAAAGGGGTGCGATAATGAAGCGACGGCATAGCGCGCGGGGCGACACGATCATTGAAGTGGTAATGGCGGTAGCAATGTTTAGCATGCTGGCGATCGGTATCATGGCACTCATGAACAGCGGTATTGCTATGGCGCAGCGATCATTAGAGTTGACGCTTGTGCGGCAACAGATTGATAGTCAAGCAGAAATGCTGCGCTACATTCACGACAAGTCGTCTCAGGCCGGCAGCTCATTTGCTACCCTCTGGGACGCGATGAAAGGTCGGACTATTGACCACGCTAATTCGCTATTGAATGTTAATCGATGTCCAGAGGCAATGCCGAGTGGGGGATTTGCCCTAGCGCCCAGCAAAAACACCTTTCAGTTGATTACTAATAAGTATGAATTATCGCCGACATATGCCAAGATTTCAACTGCCCGAAATCCAATTTCTTTAGGTATTTCAATTCAGCTGGTGCGTGTTGAAGGCGGCCGCGCCTATGATGCGTATATTCAGGCCTGCTGGATGAGTGTGGGGACTGACCGGCCAATGACCACGGGGACGATTGTGAGGATGTATGACACAGCGGTATAGACGATACGGGTTTACCTTGATTGAACTGATGCTGGCGATGGCATTTGTGTCGGTGTTACTGCTGGCGATTGCTACGATAGCGATCCAGGCCGGTAAGCTATATAATCGAGGCCTCACGCTCAAAAGTATCAATCAGTCCGGCCGCGAGATTAGCGATAGCTTGCGGCGTGACTTTTTGCAGGCTAATGCCGGCAAGATAAGTGGTAATGCTAGTTCGGCCGTTGTCATGGTGCAGGCGGGGGGTGCCGATCGGAGTGGCCGACTCTGCCTCGGTGACTATTCATATGTCTGGAATGTGCCAAAAGTTGTCTCTGGAGAAGTGAAGGCCGGTGCGGGTATTATTACCGAAGTTGGCGGGCCGCATTCTGGTCGTCCGATTAATTTTGCTCGAGTGATTGACCCAGATGGCATGCTGTGCCAAAAAAATGAAACAACGGGGGCGTATATGTCAACGGTCGCGACGGATAAAGTGACGCATCTTCTCAAGCCAGCCGGGTCGAATGATGTGGTGCTGGCAATTCATCAAATGAAGGCAGCGCGAGTGGCGGGTGATAGCGGGGCAGACAGTCTGTATCGTTTGGAATTTGTCCTTGGAACCAGTCAGCTTGAGGCGGTCAATACAGCTAACGGTACCTGTAAGCCACCGGCGGATAACAGTGAGAATCTCGACTTTTGCGCAATAAATAGCTTTGAGATGATTGTGAGGACAAATGGATAAAATAGCGAGAAATAATCAATTGGGCGCGGTGTCGTTATTTGCAGTGATCTTTGCGACACTGTTACTAACGGTTTTGATGCTCGGCTTCATGCGGCTCATAATGGTTGATCAGCGACAAGCCCTGAACAATGAGCTGTCACAAAGTGCGTACGATGCGGCTCTGTCCGGTGTTGAAGACGCCAAGCGAGTCGTGCGTGCCTGTCAAAAAGGAGATAACGGCGGTAAGGCTTGCGAGCAGTTACGACTGCCTAATGACTGTAAAGTGATCGCACGTGCGGGTGTTGCCGGTAATGTGGCCGCTAACGAGACATTGATTCAGTCGCGTCGCTCAGGGGACGGTAAAGAGTTCAACCAAGCCTATACCTGTGTCAATATTACGATGGATACGGAAGATTTCCTGGTAAGCATACCCGAAGGATCATCTCGTCTCGTACCATTGAAAGCCAAAGCTGAATTTAATAAAATTGTCCTCGAGTGGTTTACTAAAGAGGATGCGAATGGCAATGTGGCCGCTGGGCGAGTAAAAAATACTGCCTCGGCGTCAACCTCGCTGCCAGCGTACAGTGACTGGGATGAGTCGCCGTCTCGTCCCGCACCCGCGCTATTACGCACTCAGATGATTTTTCCAGGCGATACATTCGACCTTGCTAGTCTTGATAGCTCTCGTGTTGCGACGATGTTCCTTTATCCACGGACGCTGAGTGTTCCCGGGCCGACGAACGGAGGTGTATCGGCAATTAATCTACCGCGGGCGGGCGGTGGTGGGCAATTTAACAATGCTCCGACACCGGTGAGCTGTTCTCCAGATTTTGCTAATAGTGGCTATTCGTGCCGAGCCACAATTGATATATCGCCTGTTACGGCCGCCGCCAGCGTTAATTCATTCTTGCGTTTGACGCCGCTATATCGCATGTCACACGTACGAATTGCCCTGCGTAATGGTGCAGAACCGGTCAAGTTTGATGGTGTTCAGCCGGCGGTCGATGCGACTGGTCGTGCTAGTAATGTGTTTCGGCGGGTTGAAGCACGCCTTCAGATAGGTGACGATTTCCCGTATCCTGAAAATGCTATTGATCTTGAGAACAGCCTCTGTAAAGATTTTTCGGTGACCGAAGGTAGCGTAACGCCGGGTAGCTGTCGGCCGTAATGTCTTAGGGGTCTATCTCGTATCACTGTGAAAGCGTTCGTGGACATCTTTGAGGTGCTGGTCGGTGACGTGTGTGTAAATCTGGGTCGTGGCGATATTGCTATGACCAAGCATCGATTGTACCGCCCGTAGGTCCGCTCCATTCATCAGAAGGTCGGTGGCAAAGCTATGACGCATAGTGTGCGGGCTAACGTGCTTGGTGATGCCAGCAAGTCGGGCATAGTGCGACACCATCCGCTGGATCGAGCGAGCACTCAGCCGACGATAATCGCCGGAAACTGACGGCTTTGCTAGGCGCCTGCTATAGCTGATGAATAGAGCCGGTAAGCTGTCACTTCGCGCATCAAGGTAATTTTTGACGTGCTCGGCAGCGGATATTGAAACGAATACCGGCCGGTCTTTCTGGCCCTTGCCGCGCACCATAAACTCGCGTCGAGCGAGATTTATGTGGTCACGGTTCAAGTTAACAAGCTCCGACACGCGCAGTCCGCTCGAAAACAAAAGCTCAATGATTGCTCGGTCGCGAAGGCCCGGTTCATTGTCCAGAGGGATCTGCTCGATTAGTCGTACCATCTCATCGTAGTGAAGAAATGTGACTTGTTTGCGAACGGTTTTTGGTAGGGTAATCTTGTCGGCGGCTAGCGAAGAGATATCCCGTTGTGATAAATACGTCAACAATCTACGTAGGGCGATCAAGTGATAATTTTGTGTAATTAACAACAATTCTTCACCGGTGTTGCTATTTTTATAACGGTTTAACCAGAGGCGATACTTACGAATTGTCTCTGATGTTATTTTTGCAACATCAATATCACCAGCAAAATCAATGAAGCGTTCAAGGTATAATTTGTAGTTCTCAATAGTGCGAGGACTGCGTCCACCCTCAACTTCTAGGTGCTCCAGGAAATCTGCTAATGCTTCGGAGAAATACATAGTTTAATTTTAACAACATCTATACCGTTTATCAAATGAATACTTTTTGCTATGATGAAGAAAATAATACACGAAGGAGGCGTATGGCTGAGTCAAAAAAGAAGAATATGTGTGGCATTGAGCGAACACTGATTGTGTTCAAGCCTGATGCAGTACAGCGGGGAATCGTCGGTGAAATCTTGCAGCGATTTGAGCGCGTTGGCCTCAAGATTATCGGTGTCAAGATGGTGGCCCCGGGTCGTGCGCACTACTTTGCGCACTACGAAACGATTGGCAAGATGGTGACCCGTCGTGGTGAAGAAATTTTTGATATGACGCTTGACATGATGATGGACGGGCCAGTTATCGCTATGGTCCTTGAGGGGGTTGAGGCGGTCGCCGTGGTGCGTAAAATTGTCGGCCCAACTGAACCGAAATCTGCCGACATGGGTACGATTCGTGGTGACTATTCGCATGTTAGCTTTGGCTACGCCAACGAATGTCGGAAGGGTGTGCCAAACCTGATTCATGCGTCGGGTGATCCTGACGAGGCAGAGCAAGAAGTTGCTCATTGGTTTAAGCCCGAAGAATTGATGGATTATGTTACATTAAACGAAAAGTTTACTCGATAGCATTCTCGTCACCCAAAACCACCCGTGCTATAATTGATACGGGTGGCTTTTGTGTATGCCTCGGTAGCTCAACTGGATAGAGCAGATCCGTCCTAAGGATAAGGTTGCAGGTTCGACTCCTGCCCGGGGTACCAAAGAGTTATGACAAAGAAAGTCAAATCAACCAAAGCATTTGATGGTCAGCGCGATGGCGAGGAGCTGTTGTTTGTGTTTCGTCGACATATTATTGCCATGCGCAAGGGTTTTTACTTGCTGCTCGTTCCGATGACGATTGGCGCACTGCCGTATCTTATCTGGCAGGATAATCTTAATCTTTTATGGGTGTTTCTCGGTAGCTTTATTTTTGGACTCGTTCTGTTTGGTTATCATTTTTTGATGTGGTTTTATACGTATTATATTGTGACAAATCAGCGACTTCGCCAGATAACGCAGCATGGTTTTTTTGGTAAGGATGTAATTGAACTTAAACTAGCAAAAGTCCAGAATATCAGCTACGTTGTGCCTGGTTTTACGGGCGAAATGTTCAAATTTGGTACAATAGTTATTCAGACATTTGTTGGTGATCTTGTTATCAAAAATGTTGAACACCCAGATAAGATTTATAATAAGCTGCAAGATGCGGTGGACCTCGCCGCTGAAAGGAGTGATCGTGCTAAAGAAAACAACGAAGGGTAAAAAAAAGGACAAGCGTTCACTGCCGTCACGGATTACCAATGACACGGTCGCGGAGCATCGCGAAAAGGTGCTGGCTGGTGGGCGTAAACACAAATATCCGATACAGTATTCCAAGCATAAACTAGTCTGGAACACGATTTTTATTAGTATAGCTGGGCTGGTGACGGTGATTGTTCTATTATATCTTCAGCTCTATGTCTGGAAGGACACGAGCGATTTAGCATATCGCATTACCAAAATTTTGCCGCTACCGGCCGGTTCAGTTGAAGGGGAATTTGTGCGCTATAGTGATTATTTACTATATAACCGCGGTAATATGGCGGTGCTTAAGACTCAGGGTCAAGATCAGGCGGGTGATAAAGTTGCTTTTCAGCGGCAGCGGGCCATGAACCAAGCGGTGCAGGATGCATATGTGCGCAAGTTAGCGAGAGAAAGGGGTATATCAGTTGATGATCGAAAAGTTGATGAAGAGATGGACCGCCAGCAAAAGGATGCCGGCCTGTCAAAAGAAGCCTATCGTTCGGCGGTAAAAGATATGATTGGCTGGTCGCTTGATGAGGCGCGTGATGGTATCAGGGCATCGCTGCTGCGCTGGGAGGTATCGTTTGCTGTTGATGAAGCGGCGGCCAATCTTGTTAAGGAAGTCGAAGCGCAGCTCAAGGCCGGTAAATCGTTGACCGATGTCGCAGCGGCGTTAGGTGAACGAGTACAATTAATGCCGGAGACGGTTGTTCCGAAGACCAACAAAGATGGTGGCTTGACCGAGGCGGCGATTAGAGCCGCAGATGGCACGATCTCTGGGGTTATTAAGCCGCTCGGTGGCGATGGCTACTACTTTGTTCAGCCACGCTCGCGAGACGATAGTTCGGTCACTTATTCATATCTCAAGATTCCACTGACGACGTTCAAAACTAATTTTGATAAGTTGATCAATGGTAAAAAAGTCACTTATTATGTCCACCTTGATCAGCCGGCCGAACAAAAATCAAGTGAGCAAAAATAGCCTTCCGTTATCCATCGTCATCTTTGCGAAAGCCTCGTCCATCTGCTATAATCCTTGGGGAGGCATGCCGCTGTAGCTCAGTTGGTAGAGCGGCGCTTTCGTAAAGCGTAGGTCACCGGTTCGAATCCGGTCAGCGGCTCCAGAGTAATATGAAGAAGCATATCACAAGCACATTACGACAGATGATGAAAGATCGCTGGCTGTTTGGTCTCGTCGTTGCTAATGTCTTGTTGGCGTTAGTAATCATTATCTCCTTTGCTATTACTATTAAACCCAAGGAAACGCAGGTCATTGTTCAGCACAGTGCGTTTAGTGTAACGGGGCTGTATCGCGGTCACTGGTATTCACTCTGGGCGTACGGCGTGCTGCAGCTTATGATTACGGTTGGGCACATTATGTTGAGTGCCAAGCTTGCTGCGGCCCAGCGTCGTGATTTAGCGTTGGCGTTCCTTTGGTTTACAATTGCTATATCAGTTATGCTAGCACTGTTTGCTTACTCAATAATCGTAATTGCGTCGGTGGTGTAGGGTTATGGATATAGAGATACCACTTGGTAAACGAAAGCCATTCTATCGATTCTTGGAGGTCCTGCCGGGTCTGTTAAGCTATGGCGCGGTTATTCTTCTTATCGTGTTGTCGATATTTAGCCCGCTAATCGCGTCGCTCTATCTGCTCATCATTATTCTGTCGATGATGGTGCGCGTTGTCGGTATCACGTATCATATGGTTGCTGGCCGCGCCAAAATGGATAAAGCGAGTCTGATTGATTGGCATGCGCGTCTCGAGGATCTTGAAGATGCACAGGCGGTATATGCACGTATTCGCGACCAACGACATAAGGAGGTTGGTTTTGCGCAGCATAAAGAAAACGTACGCCTCATCGCTTCCGCGCAGCCAGGGTTTTTCCCGAAGCCGTCAGAAATTTATAACGCAGTTATCATGCCCGCCTACAATGAGAGTATTGAGGTGATTGAGCCAGCTATTCAATCAGTGATTGCCACTACGTACGACAAAAAACACATGATTATGGTGTTTGCGTATGAGGAGCGGGGCGGTAAGGATATTGACACAACTGCCAAGACACTACAAAAACGCTACGGCAAGTATTTTCACGCTTTTCACATCGTCAAGCATCCAAAAGACATTCCGAATGAGGTGATCGGCAAGGGTGGCAATATTACGCATGCCGGGCGCTGGCTGAAGGGGTGGCTCAAGGAGCAGCATATTTCGTATAGTAACGTTATTGTTACGACGATGGATTGTGACAACAAGCCACATGAAACCTACTTTGACTACCTGACATACGAATATATCGTCCGCGAGGACCGTAAGCACTACTCATATCAACCAGTTTGTCTATTCACTAGTAACATTTGGGACGTGCCGGCGCCGATGCGTGTGGTCGCGACGGGTAACTCATTTTGGAATATTATTAGCTCAATGCGCCCTCATTCACTACGTAATTTTGCTTCACATGCTCAGCCGATGGATGCGCTCGTTGAGATGGACTTCTGGAGTGTTCGAACGATTGTCGAAGATGGCCACCAATATTGGCGCAGTTATTTCTATTTTGGTGGTAACTACGGGGTCGTACCACTCCATGTACCGATTTATCAAGACGCGGTATTGTCAGCCACGTATATGAAAACGCTCAAAGCGCAGTTTATTCAGCTTCGTCGCTGGGCGTATGGAGCATCTGATGTCGCGTATGTTGGCGAACGGGTCTTTACCAAGCAGCGTAATGTACCATTTTGGGCTGGCTTTTCGCGATTTGTACGGCTGCTTGATGGACACGTGACGTTAGCCTGCGTTTCAATTCTGATCGCTTTTGGTGGCTGGGTACCACTTATCGTTAATGCCGAGGCCGCCCGTAGTGTCGCCGCGCATCAATTGCCCGATACGGTGAGCACGCTGCAGCAAATTGCGCTAATTGGTATGGCGATAGCGATTTTTAGTGCCTTCAAACTTTTACCGTCACGTCCAATTCGCTACACGCGCCGCCGGAATATCTGGATGCTCTTGCAGTGGGTGCTGATGCCAGTGACGGCCATTGTCTATAGCTCCGCCGCAGCATTCACTGCACAGACCCGTCTGTTAGTTGGGCGGTATCTTGATAAGTTTGACGTCACCGAAAAAGCCACAGCGGCGATTAATGCTCGCCAGAAGGCGACTGCACGTAAACGGTCGAAGGCCTCCCGCGTCGCCGAGAAGTGATGAGTCGGTGCTGGGCGGCGTACTGGAGTGCCGCTACCGGGTCGTAGCGTTGGAGAATCATGTGTGTTATTTGAGCGATGATTTGCGTAGATAGCGGCTTACCTTGCTTGATAATCTGTTCCTGTACAGTTTGTGCGAGGAAGTAGCTATCATGTGCTGCAGCATGCTTATTATGTTGAAAGCTACGGCTAATGCTTAAGGTGAGCTTTCCTAGATTGAAAGGGGTGGCTGACCCGTCGTGCGTTAGCACCATGCGCCCGTCTAGTGTAGCCCGTTCGTATGTCGTAAAGACTGCGCCACATTCTGGACAGGCCCGTCGCCGCCAGACGCTGGGGTGTTTCGTGTGCTTGCGGGAGTTTTTGGTAGTAGTTTTATCGTGAAAACAATTTATACAAATCATATCAATATATTGACATATCGCTATAAAAAATACTAGTGGAAAAGTATATGAAAATGTGTAAAATAGAAAAAACTAAAAACCCTCCGTACTGCGAGGGTTGTATGCAATAATGGTGGGCAATAGAGGATTCGAACCTCTCACCTCTTCAACGTCAATGAAGCGCTCTAGCCAAATGAGCTAATCGCCCGTCTATTTCCAATAATAGCAGGAATCAATGGTGAATGCAATTATCTCTTGCGGAGAGTGCAGGGGTTGGCTGTTACGTCGTTTCTTGGTGTAGCATTACGGATCCGCTATCTAGTAAATACGATAAAGGTTGCCCAGAGCTTTTAACTATGATACGGTGAGAGTAGCGAGGACAGAGACTAACCACCTCTCGAGCAACGTGAAAGCGGTTGCGGCGCACGAAACCAGCCGGAGCAAGAGTCATCGCCAAGGTGGAACCTCCTGGCTCGTCCCCAGGACCGAGGCACGCACGCTATATGCGTTGGGCGTGCTTTTATAATTACTTAAAGGAGGTTTTATGAGCGAAGATAAACTTTATGCAATGCGACACAGCCTGGCGCATATTATGGCGGCGGCTGTGCAGCGGGTATGGCCAGACGCCAAGTTTGGAGTTGGTCCGGTTGTTGAGCATGGGTTTTATTACGATATTGATCTTGGTGAAACGAAGATCAGTGAGCAGCAGTTCAATAAAATTGAAAAGGTAATGCGACGAATCATTGCCGAAAAGCAAGATTTTGTGTGCACAAAATGCCCGATTGATGAAGCAATTCAATGGGCCAAAGACAGCCATCAGCCGTATAAAGAAGAACTCCTTAATGACCTAAAACGTGCCGGGACAACGGTAGCAAAAGATCTGGACGCTGCAGAAATGGGTACAATTGCTGAAGGTGATAGTGCGCTTGATGAAGTCTCATTCTACACAAACGGATCGTTTAAGGACTTGTGCCGTGGACCCCATATTGCAAACACCAGTCAGGTCGGCGCGTTTAAGCTGATGCGGGTTGCAGGCGCCTATTGGCGTGGTAATGAAAAAAACCCTCAGGTGCAACGGCTGTACGGTGTGGCTTTTGCCACGCAGGAAGAGCTGGATAAATATTTGGAGAAATTAGAGCTAGCCAAACAACGTGATCACCGAAAGCTAGGCAGGGAACTTGATCTATATACAACCTCACCGTTAGTGGGTGTAGGCCTGCCGTTATTTACACCTCGTGGAACTGTTCTGCGTGATATCGTGGCCCAATACTCAAATCAGCTGCGTCAGAGGTTTGGTTTTGAAAAAGTCTGGACGCCGCATATTACCAAAAAGGATCTGTATGAAACGTCAGGCCACTGGGCCAAATTTGGCGAAGAGCTGTTTTTGGTTAAAAGTCAGGAAACCAGTGATGAAATGGCGTTAAAACCGATGAACTGCCCGCACCATACGCAGATTTTTGCTTCACAACCTCGTAGCTACCGCGATATGCCGGTGCGCTACTTGGAGACGACCACTGATTATCGTGACGAGAAAACCGGTGAGCTTGGTGGTCTGAATCGCGTGCGCTCATTAACCCAGGACGATAGTCATGTTTTCTGTCGTCCAGATCAAATTGAGCAAGAGATCAATAATTTATTGTCTGCCGCCCAGGAACTGTACAATACTATTGATATGAAACTACGGGTTCGACTGAGTTATCGTGATGATTCTGATGCATATTTGGGCGAACGTGAACTGTGGGCTTCCGCACAAAATCAGTTGGAATCAGCAGTTGAAAAAGTTGGTTTGGACTATTTTGAGCAGGAAGGCGAGGCCGCCTTTTATGGTCCAAAGATTGACTTTATGGCGACTGACGCTATTGGCCGTGAGCACCAAGTTGCGACGGTGCAACTGGACTTCGTGCAGCCGCAACGGTTCGGCTTGGAGTACACAGAGAGCGATGGTAATTTTACAACACCTGTGATGATTCACTGTGCGCTGCTCGGGTCGATTGAACGATTCTTGAGTGTCTTCATTGAACACACGGGTGGCTGGTTCCCGTTTTGGGCGGCGCCAGAACAAGTACGCATTCTAACGATTAATGACACTGTTTCAGACTATGTTGATGAAATTACATCGATTTTATCAGAGGTAACCTTAATGAAACCAATAAAATACAACGATGTAAGATTTACAATAGATAGTCGCAATGAGTCACTCGGGAAAAAGATTCGTGAGGCGACTATTGTAAAAATACCAATACAGATTATTGTTGGGCCAAAGGATCAGGTAGCACGTGTCGTAAGCATCAGGACGCATGCGGGTGAAGAGCAAATCCCGCTTGAACAGCTAGCTGAGTATGTACGGGGACTGTAATCTTGTGCGTAGGCTAAGAATTGCAATTGATATCGACGATGTTCTAGCAGAAAATGCAATCGGGTTTGTGGCGTTTAGCAATGAACGGTGGGGCACACGATTGAGTGTTGATGACTATAGCGAACATTGGTCAGAGATGTGGCATGTTGATAGCGAGGAGGCAGAACGGCGTGCTCATGTCTTTCACGACTCTGGTGCGATAAAGGGATATGCTCATATAGGGGGGGGCGGAGGAGGTGCTTAGAAACATGTCGCAGGTGCATCATCTCATGGTGGCTACTTCGCGTCGCTTGCAGGTGCAAAGCGATACACTACTTTGGATCGAGGAGCATTTTCCAGGGATTTTCGCTAGTTCTGCGGTCTACTTCTCTGGCCTATGGGATATAGTGCACGAGGGCTCTCATAAACTGACAAAAACAGAGTTAATCACGCAAATTAATGCCGATGTTTTAATTGATGATCAGTTGAAACATTGTTTAGCTGTTTCCGAGACTGGTCGCAATGCCATCTTATTTGGTGATTATATTTGGAATAGGGCAGATAGCTTGCCGGATAAGGTGGTGCGATGCCATTCGTGGTCAGAAGTGGAGGTGGAAATTGAGCGAATTGCCAATAGCTAGCTTGCGAGACCGGATCTATATTCTCATGGCGCAGCTACCTGACGACAAGGTGACGACGTACGGTGACTTGGCAGCATGGTCTGGACACCCGTACGCAGCGCGAATTGTGGGTGGGATAGCGCATGGCGGCCCAGAGGATTTGCCATGGCATCGCCTGGTGAACGCGAAAGGTGGTTTGGCGGTAGGTTTTCCGGGTGGGCAAGGTGTGCAAAGGCAGCTACTTGAACAAGACGGTATTTATTGCGATGAGAGGTGGCGGATAATTGATTTTGAGGAACGACGATGGCAACCGAAACTATAAAAGCAAAATTACCCCTAGTTGTTATCGCGGGGCCGACTGCTAGTGGTAAGACCTCGCTAGCGATTCGTCTGGCAAAACAATATAATGGCGAAATAATTTGTGCCGATAGCAGAACAATATATCGAGACATGAATATTGGTACGGCAAAGCCAACTATGGCTGAGCGAGAAGTAGTGCCTCATTGGGGCCTTGATTTAGTCAGCCCGGGCGAGACATTTAGCGCCGCACAGTTTAAGGAGTATGCTCTGCAAAAAATAAGTGAAATTCGCTCTCGGGGGTGTTTACCATTTCTTGTCGGCGGCACGGGTCTCTATATTGATGCGGTAATTTTTAATTTTCAATTTGGAGATCCTCCCGATTCTGCTTTACGGCGTGAGCTAGAAAAAAGGACAGTAGCCGAGCTACAATATTATTGTCTTATACACAACATAAAGTTGCCAGAAAATAATAAAAATAAACGTTACCTTATACGCTCTATTGAACAAAAAAATAGATATAACAGGGGTGGATCTGTAATGCAAGGCAATAATATCGTTGTAGGTATAGCAACGAATAAGAAAACACTACGAACAAGAATTGTGCTCAGGTCTGAACAATTATTTTCAAATAATGTTGTGGGTGAAGCAATGATGTTGGCCCAAAAATATGGCTGGGATAATGAGGCCATGACAGGTAATGTCTATCCGTTGGTTCGAGAGTTTTTGAATAAAAATATTACCGAAAGTGAATTAAAGCGGCAATTTGTTGTAGCTGATTGGCAGTTGGCGAAGCGACAGATGACGTGGCTGCGGCGCAATCCGTTTATCATGTGGGCGACGCTTGACTCTGCTGAACACTATTTGTCACAACTTTTGGCTCAGGCGTAAAATTTATGGTACAATTTTTAATACATGATTGATGCGCTGTTTGGCTCAAAAACGAGGGTGAAGTTACTACACCTGTTTTTAGCGAACCCTGAAAAATCGTTTTATGTTAGAGAGATTACGCGATTGATCGGCGAGCAAATTAACTCGGTACGGCGTGAACTATCAAATATGCTCAGAGTCGGAGTCATTGTTTCGAATAATTATGACAATAAATTGTATTACGCTGCGAATCAGCAGTATGCATACTTCACGCCACTAAAGATGATTTTTGCCGATGAACGACCGAGTGAGCAGGCTGATCATAACAAAAAGAACAGTATACCATGGGTGAGCGATATTGCTCGGCTGTCCGGACTGAAGATCGCTATAGTTGCCGGTGCGTTAGTGCGTGGATCGACGAGTCGGGTTGATATACTGTTAGTTGGTCGACTATCGGAGTCGAGAGTTGGTGTCGCTATTAAGAAAATTGAAAAAGCCGAGGGGAGAGAGCTGAATTATGCTGTAATGAGCTATGATGATTTTTACTATCGTCTGAGTGTTAGAGATAAGTTTGTGATGGAAATAATGAATAGTAAGCACTCGGTTGTGGTAGATGCAGAGAGCATACTAGGATAAGGAGACGTATATGTTTGAAGTAGAATACAAAGGTGCAAATAATGTTATTTTTACAACGAAAATGGTAAAAATTGTGTTTGATCCAGCGTTATCGCTGGTTGGTCTTAAGGATAGCCTTGGGGCACAGGATGTTGAGATATTGTCAGAGGATAGATTTGCCGTAAGTAATGTAACACCACGGTTACTCTTCAGCGGTCCGGGTGAATATGAGGTCGGCGACGTATCTCTGAAAGGGGTGGCAGCCTGGCGACACATTGATACGGAAACTGATGTTAAAAAATCAACGATTTACCGTTTAGCAATTGGTGGTGTGCGTGTTGTGATTATAGGTAACGTTGCCCCAAAATTGTCAGAGTCTCAGCTAGAGGAGATTGGTGTCGTTAATGTTGTTGTGATACCGGTTGGCGGTGGTGGTTACACGCTTGACGCGACATCTGCGGCTCATATGGTACGCCAGCTGGAGCCGAAAGTAGTTATCCCAGTGCATTATGCTGATGGCGCGTTACACTACGAAGTGCCGCAAGACGACCTGTCGGTGTTTGTTAGTGAAATGGGCGTGGAGACTATTGACGCTGGGCCAAAGTGGAAGGTTAAGGGGGCGGCATCTTTACCTGAACAACTATCAATCATTACTGTCGCGCGGAGCTAGGCTGGTCGATACGTTGCACTAATAATCCCCCTCCTTGTCAGGAGGGGGATTGAGCTTAGGCGGTTTTTGTCTGTATCGGGCGTAACAGCCCTTTCTTTTTAAGAGTACGAATTGCTTGAGTACTCAGAACCAACGTGACTTTTTGACCATCTACTACAAGAGTTTTCTTCTGTAGGTTTGGCTTAAAAGTGCGCTTGGTACGGCGAAGGGAAAAGCTAACGTTGTGACCGTATTGCTTGCCTTTGCCGGTTAGTTCGCATCGTGATGCCATTTCCAACCTCGCTTTATATTAACTAAACAATCTATCGTATTGTAGCGGTATTTCTATAATTAGTCAAGGTGTTATAATGGTAATTATGGATTTGGCGTATTTAGGTATGATCTTGGTGGTCATTCTCGTCTCAATGACGCTACACGAGGCGATGCATGCGTTTATGGGCTATTTCCTTGGAGATGACACGGCCAAGGCGGAGGGGCGGCTGACGTTAAACCCGCTGAAGCATATTGATCCATTCATGACGCTTTTGCTGCCATTATTACTAGCTATGCTAGGGCTGCCAATTTTTGGTGGTGCTCGACCGGTGCCGTTTAATCCTCAACGCGTGCGACACGGTGAATGGGGCGCAGCGTTTGTAGCGCTTGCTGGGCCACTGACTAATTTGTTTTTAGCGTTTTTAGCGTTTGGCGTGGGTGTCGTCAGCGGGGTTATTACTAGCGGCGGGCTGATTCAAAATACATTAGTGGGGCAAATCATTAGCCTCGTCGTGTTGGTTAATTTAGGTTTTTTCGTGTTTAATATGTTGCCGCTGCCACCACTCGATGGGTCGCGGGTGCTGTACGCGCTTGCTCCAGAGGGTGTGCGCCGTGGCATGGAGTGGATTGAGCGCTACGGGGTAATGGTGGTGTTTATCATTATTATGATTGGACAGGCGGCAATTGGGCGAATTATGACGTTCGCTACGAACGGTATTATCCAATTCTTTTGCGTGATTTTTGGTGTATAATAGAGATAGCCCCAGGTAGGCGGGCGCATATGATTTTCCTAACATCATATGATAGGGAGTCCTAATGGTCAGTCATCGTGGTGACTGGTTGCGGATACCCACCTTGCATTTATGCGGGGGAATATCACGCGCTTGCACTGCTTGGGGCTTTTATGATGTATAATAATAGGGCAGCCTACTAAGCGATCGCTTGGCGGTGAAGCCAAGAGGAAAGTCCGGGCAGTAAAGGACACCGACAGTCGCTAACGGCGACCGGGGGTAACCCTAGGGAAAGTGCCACAGAAACAAAACTACCTTTGTGGCAATAGACGCAAAGGAAAAGGTGAAACGAGTAAGGTAAGAGCTTACAGTCCTCGGTGGTGACACAGAGGAGAGGTAAACCCTGTCGACTGCAAGGAGGCCTACAAATGAGTTGTCCGCTCGTAGGCCGATAACCGCTTGATTTACCTGGCAACAGGTAAACTAGATAGATGATCGCTCGCGACAGAACCCGGCTTATCGGTAGGCTGTAAACTAAAACCTTCTCTCAGCGGAGAAGGTTTTAGTTTACTGAAAGCACTTTCTTATAGTGCTGCTTTAACAATTGCGGTAAAGGCTGTAGGTTCGTTAACGGCTAACTCTGCCAACACTTTTCGATCAAGCTCAATATTCTTTGCCTTGAGAGCAGCCATGAGCCTACCGTACGTTGCGCCCTCTTGGCGAGCGGCCGCGTTAATGCGGGTAATCCACAGGCTGCGGAGGTCTCGTTTTTTATTGCGTCGATCACGGTAGGCATATTGCAGAGCTCTAATCACCCCCTGCTTCGCTAAGCGAAAGCTACGAGTTCGGTTGTGCTGCATGCCTTTAGCGGCTTTCAGAATTTTTTTGTGCTTTGCGTGTCCGGGGACGCCTCGTTTTACCCTCATAGATTAAACTCCCATTGCCCGTCGGGCATTTTTTGCCATCGAGCCTGTTACCTTTGCTGTTGTATTAATTGCCCGCTTACGGCTTTTTGACTTCTTGGCTAAGAAGTGACCGCCAAATGCACGTTGACGAGTTAACTTGCCAGAGCTCGTTAACTTAATGCGCTTTGCGGTACCTTTGTGAGTCTTTAGTTTTGGCATTATTTACTCCTTATTACCACACTCAGATTGCGACCAGCCATCTGAGGTTTTTGTTCTAGAATTGCCTCCTCCTCAAGCTGATCAGTGATTTTTTGGATCAATTCGTAGCCGATTTCTTTATGCGCCATCTCGCGACCTTTATAGACGACTTGGATACGGACCTTGTGTCCATTGGCGAGAAAGTCTCGTATTTTGCGCAGCTTGACTTCGAGGTCGCCAGCGCCAATCTTCAGGCCAAAGCGCATTTGCTTGAGATCGCCGACTTTTGCCGCACGCTTGTTGCGCTGCTGGTCTTTGATCTTCTGATATTGGAACTTGCCCCAGTCAATAATCTTGGCGACTGGTGGATTGGCATTTGGTGATATTTCAACGAGATCAAGTCCCGCATCCTCCGCCGCTTGAAGGGCGTCGCGCAGGGGCATTATCCCCAACTGTTCACCATCAGAACCAACAACGCGCAGTTCCCGAGCACGGATCGCTCCGTTGATACGAATTGATTTATTAATCTCCTAGCTCTCCTTTTGAAGCAATTTTAGATTAATTTCATCAGTCATTGTATCAGGTATAGGGGTGGATTTCAAGCACTAGGTCGGGATAATCTGCCGGTATTGTAGGCTTTCGGCGACATGAGGAATGGTTATTTCTAGTGATGACTCAAGATCAGCGATAGTGCGAGCAACCTTGATAACTTTGAAATAGCCACGAGCGCTTAGGTCAAGCTTTTTGGCGGCTGCAAGGAGAAATTGCTTGGCCTCGGTCGTTAGGGTAGTTATTTTATCAACACTACAACTATTTATATCAGCGTTGTATTTATTACTATTCCCGTATCTGTTAGTTTGTAGTGTACGGGCTACCTTAATCATATTTTCGAACTGTTTTTGTTGTGAATCCGACGATGACTTACGGGACAACAAATCTTCATGTGCGACGCGGGAAACATTGATCGTTAGATCAATACGATCAAGGAGCGGGCCGGATAATCGTTTCTGATAGTTCAAGATTTGGGTCGATGAGCAACGGCAACTTTTTTCAGGATCGCCCAGATAACCACATGGACAAGGGTTCATCGTGGCAACTAACATAAAATTGGCGGGGTAGTAGTATTTACCTTGGGCGCGGGAAATTGTGATTTGCTTATCCTCAAGCGGCTGACGAAGCGACTCCAATGTCGTTCGTGGATATTCTAATAATTCGTCTAAGAAAAGTGTGCCGTGGTGCGCGAGACTAATTTCGCCGGGCGTGGCCTTTGCACCACCACCAATCATTGATATGCGGCTTGCGGTGTGGTGTGGTGTGCGAAACGGTCGGTCGGTAACGATATCATGACTAACTTGATTGCCGTCAAGATTGTGGAGTTTTGTCACCTCGATAATCTCAGTGTCAGATAGCGGCGGTAGGAGCGAATTGAGTGCGCGTGCTAACATGGTCTTGCCGGATCCCGGTGGTCCGGACAGCAAAATATTGTGCCTACCCGCGACGGCAATGGCGACGGCTCGCTTGGCCTGCTCTTGTCCGCGGATGTCATCAATGATGATGCCGCGTTTCTTTTGGCGATATGGCTGCTTTGTTTTTACTGCGGGTTGGATGAGTTTTTCTTGTTTGAGGTGGAGGAATAATTCCGTTAGATTATTGATGGGGATGATAGTAATGTCGGGGATGAGCAGGGCTTGTTTGCTGTTGGAGGCCGGTAGGTATATGGTTGAGATGCCGTGTTGTTTGGCGGTTTCGGCGATGGTGATGGCCGAGCGAATAGGGCGAAGACTACCATCAAGTGCCAATTCACCAGCAAATAGCGCTCCCTCCAGGGCGGTTTGAGGAAGTTGTTTGCCGAGGCAGAGAATTGCGAGGGCTATCGGTAGGTCAAATTGCGTACCGTCTTTTGGCAGTTCCGCCGGGGCGAGATTGATGGTAATTTTACCTTTTGGAAAATCAAGTAGCGAGTTCTTGATGGCGCTGCGAACGCGATCGCGTGATTCATCGATTGCTTTGTTGCCAAGTCCGACAATTTGTAGTCCAGGTAGTCCTCGTGATATGTCGCCCTCAATTTCAATAAGCTGACCGTGAAAGCCATATGGCGTCGCTGAAACTACCTTGCTAACCATATACCTAGTAAAGCATAGATAACTAGACTTGAAAAGGGAAGATTGTTATAATTAAGGTGGATTGATGGGGCTGATATAGCTTTCGACAATTGGACTTTATCAAGGTATTCTGCGGGCCGACGATACGCGTAACGTATGTTTTAGTTGCAAAGTCTAAACTTGCAGGTGTATTTGCTAGCCTGAAGAGTGTTTTCACTCCGATGGCTGCTGCACCAGTCGCTGCTTAATTTAAGCGACCGTCCTTGCTTTGCGGCAACAGGCAAAGTCTAGGGTGTTATAGTTATGTTGCTAGCCGTATGTTCGGAAGCGGTGGACATATGGGACTTTCTCCGCGTAACGAAGCTTGGTTTTTTCGGTTTATTTTTAAGCCGAGCAACGTTATGAAATAAATTAAAAGAACCTATGCTCGTAGACGAATGTCATGATACCAGTTGGACCCGGGGGCGGTACCCGGCAGCTCCACCATATAGTGATATATCGACCCAGGGTGGTCGATTATTTTTTATCGTAATCAGTGAGAATGTAGCTCGAGCGTGTTGCCAGGAAACGAAAACAACCACCTGCGAGTAGTGGTTGTTTTCAAAAAGTGGAGTTTTACGTGTGCTGTTTATTTTTGGCCCCTGATAAGTTGTGTATAACTTTTTTATTCAGAAGCTACCCCTATAGTAAATGATAAAAATGGTTATGTCAATAATTTTTGAGAAAAAATCTAGGTAAAAAATACCACATAATTTAGAGGGTTAGTGAAGCAGTTTGATGAAAAATATAGGTTATTGCCGGACGAGGCGGTCGAACCCTAGCGGTTCCTAGTTGGTGCCCCGCACGGCCGGTGTTTTACCCGCGAGATGGCGAAACGGGATATGCTGAGGGCCTGGTTGTTTTGGCGTTTTATTTGTATAAACGTTCAGCGAGCTGTATCAATTACTAGATTATTTGTTGGATTCATGATGTCGTATGGGGTGACTATACAAGAACTATGAATTAGCGGGCGGTACAGCAAGCATATGTTTATATTACAATGTTGTGTATAAAACATTTTATAGAATATAACAGATGAAAATATATAAAGATTATTATAAAAATGTTATAAATACAACACATTTTTTATGCAAAGTATTGACCGATAAGCATATACATGATAGTATTGGTACAAGCTTTTGAGAAAATAAAAAGCAAAAAACTGAATATAACAATAACAACATTAACAAGCTTATATGGCTCAGTCCGCAGTAGTGCATGTCGTTTGGCGTATAGTCGGCAGCAGTATGAAGCCGGAATAATAAAAAATTATTCGGCCATAGTGTTGCCGATGCTCCGCCGAACTTTATAGCCTAACGTTCAGTTAGTGGCTATACCGTGACGCGTTGAGCGCGCGCATAACTAGTACCACTGCGCATCCAGTTAATCCTTGTTATAGGATTAGCAATGAGACTACTGGATGTGCAGGATGAGGAACGTTGCGCAAGGACATGCTCCGAAATTCGGAGCGGTCAGTTGCCCTGAGCGGCGGACTTTGAACAGGTGACCGCGCCCTAATAGTTATTGAATGCGGCGGATGGTTCACTTGATCATATAATGGTTCGTCGCCTGGGCTCCCTTGGTCTATGATATAGTGTGAGTATGAAGTGTCGGTATGTTGCTATAGTCGCGGTGCTTGCTGTAATAGCGGATGTCGTGATAGTACACGCAGTGACGCCAATGAGTGTTGGTCCGTTGGGAATTCTAACATTTTTTTTGTGTTTGTACATAGCAACTGCGTCGATCTGTTATTTGGTGATGGTCGTGGCGAGGCGTATGGTGATGCGCCTTGTTCGGCATGACATGCACCGTAGGTTGGCTGCGGTAACACCATTGAAACTATATTACTACGCGAGTATCGTTGGGTTAATGCCGGTTATTTTGCTTGGTATGCAGTCAATCGGCGGTGTCACAGCGTGGGATATTTTGCTCCTGACGCTTTTTTTGGGTCTTGGTTGTTTTTATGTACACAAACGATTTTAGAGCGTAGGAACTCTACTGGTAACGTGGTACAATATAGATATGAATCCAGAGTTGCCTCAGGTGCGTCCACCGGTTGAGAGTTTACCGCCCGCTTCAAGCGGTGAGATTCGGCTGGATGGTGACATAGGTCAGCTAGAGATTGAGGGGCGCTCCGCTGAACGCCCGGCAGCAAGTGTGGCAGATTCACAGATGCCAGCGACAGCACTACCGACTATTCCAGCGCCAGCGCCTCCAGCGGCGCAGGCTCCTGTGTCGACGGCGGCGTCAACTGACGATACGCCGCTAATAGCTGGTGATGATGATTTGATCGAGAAGGAGTGGGTTGATAAATTGAAGCGGATTATTACCTTGACAAAAGATGATCCGTACGAACGGGCGCGAGTAATTGCACAACTGCAGGCTGATTATCTCAAAAAGAGATACAACAGGGAGATGGGCCAATCAAACGGATAGGAATATGGATAGCGGGCCGTTAATTACTGGTTTTATTGTCGTCGTGGTGCTAGCGATCGGTGTGACGATTGTTACACTGCAGTATCGCAAGATGCTGCGAGAGGCAAAGAATTATGAGCGTGGGCTAAAAATGGTGCCACTGCTAATTCATTTGCCGCCATCAAGTGAAGATATTGACGGGGCGAGCCGTGACCAGCGTGATCTAACGGAAGAGATTCTGAGCCAGGCGCAGGTGATGTATAACATCATATCAAGTACGGCAACGAAAGGATTTAAGAGTCGACTCTACGGGCAGCGTCATTTGTCATTTGAGATTATCGCACGTGGTGGTTTGGTGCATTATTATGCCGTGGTACCGACGGTGCTGGTTGATGTAATTCGCCAAGCGATTGCGGCAGCTTATCCGGCGGCGCGGTTGGAAGAAGTGGCTGATACGAATGTGTTTAGTAAAATTGGCAAGATGAGCGGGACAATTGGCGGCGAATTCTCGCTTCGTAAGTCGTTCGTCTATCCTATCGCAACATATCAGGAGTCAAAGCGAGATGCGTCGCGGGCGCTACTGAATGCCATGTCGGCGGCGACAAAAGATGACGGTATCGGCTTGCAATTCTTGGTTCGGCCGGCGCGGGAGGGTTGGTCGCGTGCCTCAGAAGAGCATGTTGAGAAAATGAAGAAGAACAAGGGCAAGAAATCAACGAAGGTGGCGGGCGTTGATATCTCAATGGTTGGGGACATTTTTGAGGCGTTGTGGAAACCACCACAGTCGGCAAAAGAAAAAGAAGGTGAGATCAAGCCTGAGGATAAACAGCTATCGTCACTCGAGCAGGCAGAGGTTGATGCCGTTAGCGAGAAGATGCGTTATCCGGCGTATGAGGTATTGGTGCGAGTGGTAATTTCATCAAATACTGCCGCTCGTTCACAGGTGCTGCTTAAAAATATTATCGCTGCGTTTGCGATGTTTGACTCGCCACGCAATAACGGTTTTCGTTTTTCGCTGACAAATAATATTGAGGAAATGACTACGGCGTATATTATGCGGTTTTTCCCGCAGCATATTCGCAGTAATATCCTTAATAGTGTCGAGATGGCGACTCTGTTTCACTTGCCGAGCGCAACTGCCATCCCAACTTCACAGGTTAAGCGGCAGATGTCCAAGCAGGTTGATGGGCCGACTGATGTCTTGGACGAGGGATTATTGATTGGTTACAATGAATTTCGCGGTACGAAAAAGCCAATTCGTATCGGTACGAAAGATCGCCGTCGTCACGTTTACATCATCGGTCAGACTGGTGTTGGTAAGTCGGTATTGCAGGAAAATATGGCGTATCAAGATATGATGGATGGCCGAGGGTTTGCGCTGATCGATCCGCACGGTGATTTGGTCGAGTCGCTCATGGGGAAGGTGCCAAAAGAGCGAGTAGAAGATATTATCTATTTCAACCCCGCTGACATGGAAAACCCAATTGGCCTTAATATGTTTGAATTCGACAGTCCGGATCAAAAGGACTTTCTGGTGCAGGAGGCGATTAACATGCTGTATGGACTGTACGATCCGGGGCATACCGGTATTGTGGGGCCACGGCTTGAGCATATTTTCCGCAACTGTGCGCTGCTATTAATGGCAGATCCGGCGGGTGGAACATTTATTGATGTGCCGAAGTGTCTCATTGACCCAGAATTCGTGAAGAGCAAGCTGAAGTATGTCACTGATCCGCAGGTGATTGATTTCTGGACGAAGGAGTTCCCGGCATCGCAGCGATCAAATGAGGCTGGTGAAGTGATATCGTGGGTGGTTTCAAAGTTTGGTCCATTTATCTCTAATGACTCGATGCGTAACATTATTGGCCAGACAAAATCAGGATTTAACATCCGTGAGATTATGGATAATAAAAAGATTTTGTTAGTTAATCTGTCGAAGGGTAAGCTTGGTGAGCTTAACGCCAAGCTACTAGGAATTATTTTTATCATGAAGTTTCAGGCGGCGGCTATGTCGCGGGCTGATATCCCGGAAGAGCAGCGTGAAGACTTTTCACTATATGTTGATGAGGTGCAGAACTTTGCGACTGATAGTTTTGAATCAATTTTGTCTGAGGCGCGAAAATATAAGCTGAGTTTGATTATGGGTAACCAGTTTATGACACAGCTAACGGAGAAGATTCGTGAGGCTATCATTGGTAACATTGGTACGGTTATCTCGGGGCGTATTGGTATCACCGACGCGGAATTGATGGTCAAGAAGTTTCAGCCAGTGTTTGACATTGATGATTTATCAAAGCTACCAAATTTCCAGTCGATCGCTTCGGTGATGATCAATAATGTGCCGTCAGCGCCATTTAGCATGAACTGGGTGCCACCGATGGGGCAGGTTAACAATCAGCTTCGCGATGCGTTGGTGCGACTATCGGCAGCAAAGTATGGCAAACCACGCGCGGTGGTTGAGAAAGAGATATTTGAGCGGCTTGGTCGCAATAAAAAACCAGCAGCTCCATCGGCTGGCCCATCGCTCAATCGGCCGGCCGCAAAGAGTGGCTCGTCCTTCCTGGATGAATGGCTTTCAAAACGTCAACAACTTGGTGGTGGTAAACCAGGGGCTGTGGGTGCTGCTGCTCCAGGTGCGGGGCAGTCTCGATTGGGCGCGCCATCGCCACTAGCTCCACAGCCAGGCCGTCCAGCTACGTCGCGACTAGCGTCGCCGACCTCAGGCTTGGCGGGCACACAATCGCAGTCGGCTTCTATGCGGCCGTCACAGATTGGGCAGGGTGCTGCGCCACAAGGTATCGCTATGCCCGCCCAGACGGCTGGCCAGATGCCGCAGGGAGTTGGTGCTTCGTTGAACAGGCCATCGGGGCAGCCGGCGGACGCGCCTCATGATAGTTTGCGATCGCTAGATCAGCATCCGGCACCTGCGCCGACGGTGGCCGACTCGGATGTGGCCGCGCAGACCGCGCCGCTATCAATTGCTGATAGGATGGCGGCAGAACTGCAGCAGGCAGAGCCGCAAAACCGCCTCGACCTGCGTGGTGATAATAACGATAATGGCGAGGTATCAATTAAGCTACGCTAGGCGTGGGCCAAGCTATCTTTTATTGAGGAAACCAACGCGGGCGTACTCAATAATGGCGCCGATAACCCAACCACAACCAAAGAGAATGATCGTTTCTGATCCAGAGAGAACGTAGCCGTAATGCCGGGCAACGAAGTAGACAATAACTGAGGCAATCGCACCGAGTGCGCCGGCAATAATGAGGTTCGGGCGTGCGACGGTGCTACCGATAGCTTCGCTGGCTTTTTCGACGGCTGGGTTGTGAATGACCTTGCTAAAGGTGCGTGAAGCTGGCGATAATTCGCTCTGCATTTTTTTCATAGTCTTTTTGTAGCTAGCAGCGCGGTCGTCTTTAGTGATCTGGCGAGGTGTTTCTGGGGTTGATGGCTTTTCTGCCTTAATAGTCTCGCGTGTCTCGGCTTGTTCTAGTGCTTCGTGACGAGCTTTGTCGATACCTTCGTGTTGCTGTTTGACGGCTCGTTCAGCCCGCTCCTCTAATTTTTCAGCCGCTGAGCGTTCTACTTCACCAGCTGATCGCTCAAGTTCGCCAGCGTTTTTTGCTAGCTCTGGATTAGCCCCATGAATTTTTTCTGACATATTTACCCTCCCTATGTTATAACGTTCCCGCTGTAATGTCGCGGCGAATGATGCGAACCTCTTTATTCAGTTGTCGTGAACGGCAATAAAAGAATGTCACAACAGCCGCAACGATACCGGCAAATAACATATTTTCTCCAGGGCCGGTTCGCGGCAGGGTAGCGACGGTCTGCTCGACGACCTTTGGCGTTGGGCAGTTGACAACGATTTCGACACTGGTGCCAAAGACGTTTGTCATACGGCAGTCATACGATGACGGGTCGCTGGTGCCACGTGGTTTAGCCGAAAGTTGACCCTTGAGCTGGACGACGTAGGTCATAACCTTTTGCTCGCCTGGTTTAAGGGTGACTCGTGGCCAAGAAAGGGTGTGCTTTTCCTTATCAAAGGTGCCACCACCATTATCATAGATATCGGCATATTCTAGTACGTCGGATAGTTCGTCCTTCAGATCAACTGTTGCTGGAGCTTTGCCTTCGTTTTTAGCGGTTAGCTTATACTCAATGCGGTCGCTGGCATTGGCTTTTTTCTTGGTGGCATCACCGCCGGAGGTTAGGTTATGCGCCGCCTTGGTGCGGGTAACCTGGGCTTTACAGGTTGTGTCTTTGACCCAAATTGTAGCATCGCCTGGGCACGGCTGGCAGTCGGGATGGTCTATCGGCAGGCTTGGGTTAAGTGGACAGCGTGGTTTTGGACTGATTGTAACGGTCGAAGCACAGGCACTATTCGTCTGGTCACCGAGGCTGGTGTGGACGATAACGGACACGGTATACGTGCCGTCCTTGTCGAGTGTGTGCTGTAATGACGTGCTCGTAGCGGTGGTATTGACACGTTTGCGGAGCACCTCGGTGCCGGCTGAGTTTTTAATGATGAAGGTATAGCCAGCGATAGTCGCACCGTTTTGGACATCGCCATACGCTGTCATCGAGATTTTGGTACGGTCGGTGACGATGGGTCGCTCAAGTAATTTACAAGCGGCGGTTGGTTTCGGTTTTTGTTTTGGCAATTCTTTGAGCATGATGTTAGCGCAGGCCTTCATAATGGCAAACGGTTTGCCCTCGCTAGTCGTGCCAACGAATGATTTATACCATGAACCTGAGCCGCTGCGGTTGCGCCCGGTGTCAAATTCAGCCATTGGTCGCGAATACAGCGTTAAGCTACCAACCTGAAACTGGACTTCTCCGCGCTGAAGGCCGAAGCGTGAAACTCGGCTCCATGACTGCCAGCCATTATCACGGCCGCTGCTGCGAGTACTGATCTCAGAGTCGCGAGCACTCGCCAAGTTCTCGCGTGTGATGCCAGCGTGCTGCAGCATATCACGATAATTTTGCGAGTTATTATCCCACGCGGCGAGTAGCTGTGATTTCGTGTGAATACCGCCATAAACGAGGTCTGAAGCATTGGCGGCATTGGCAGATTCAGGTGGTTGGAAAACGGCAAATGACTGCACGATGAGCGCTAGGGCGGTCAGAATGAGACCGGTTTTGCGAGTGATTTCCTCTTTGTGGAGGCGTTTCGCGTAAAAGCCGAGCTCTTGGATGAGGCTTGGGCTAAACGCGAGGTGGGAGACGATTTTCTTAAACATGCCGTTCCTTATTTTCCATTAGTTTTATGTTTTCGTAAAAATTCCGTCTCCACTATAGCACAGCGATCGCTTTTGTGCAAATAGCTTGAGTGAACACTTTTTTTGCGGTATAATGGGGGAGTTGTAAATAGCTGACAAATCAGAAATAGTGAGGGAAGCATGGCTAAACAAACAGATAAGCAAGCCTACGATGGCTCGCAAATCCAGGTTTTGGAGGGTCTCGAGCCGGTGCGTAAGCGACCGGGGATGTACATTGGTAGCACGGGATACGACGGTATTCACCATTTGATCAAGGAGATTGCCGATAACTCAATTGACGAGGCAATTGCGGGCCATGCGACGAGAGTAGAGGTGGTGCTGCTAGAAGACGGTGGTGTGCAGGTGACCGATGATGGGCGCGGTATTCCGGTTGATAAACATCCAAAAACTGGTTTGTCTACTCTAGAAACGGTGCTGACGGTACTGCATGCTGGCGGTAAATTTGGTGGCGGCGGTTATAAAGTGTCTTCTGGACTCCACGGCGTAGGTTCAAGCGTGGTAAACGCGCTTTCAACCAAAATGATCGCTGAGGTGGTGCGAGACGGGCAGCTGTACCGTGTGGTGTTTGCGACTGGCGGTATCGTTGAGCCGCTCGAAAAGATCGGTAAAACTGATCGGCCAACCGGGACGCGCATAATATTCTACCCAGATCCAACGATTTTTAAGGAGACAGTGGAATTTGACTACAAGTGGGTGGTTAGTTATTTGCGCCATCAGGCATACCTCACCAAAGGCGTGCACACCTCGGTTATCGACAATCAAACAGGTGAGCGACAGTCATTTTACTTTGAGGGCGGTATTCAGAGCTACGTGAAGCACCTCAACATTGGTAAAGATGTTTTATCAAACGATGTCTTTTATGTTGAGAGACAGGTTGAAGATTGCATGGTCGAGATTGCCGTACAGTATAATGATACTTACATTGAGACAGTAAAGCCGTTTGCCAATAACGTGCTAACACCAGATGGCGGTACGCACTTGATCGGTTTTCGCTCAGCATTAACCAGGGTCATCAACGACTATGCGCGTAAGAATGGCTTATTGAAGGAAAAGGAAGATAACCTGACCGGTGACGACATTCGTGAGGGTCTGACGGCAATTATCTTAGTCAAGTTGCCCGATCCACAGTTTGAAGGTCAGACCAAGAATAAACTTGGTAATCCAGAAATGCGTCGCTATGTCGAGCAGGTGATGAACGAGTATTTTGCGTATTATCTCGAGGAAAATCCGAGTATTGCTAAGAAAATTGTCGGCAAGGCGACCTTGGCAGCCCGGGCGCGTAAGGCAGCGCGAGCAGCACGTGACAATGTGATCCGTAAGGGTGCGCTTGATGGCATGGGATTACCAGGTAAGTTATGGGATTGCTCGAGCAAAAGTCCAAGCGATAGTGAAATTTACATCGTCGAGGGTAATTCAGCAGCTGGGTCGGCCAAAGAGGGCCGCGACAGTAAAACCCAGGCAATTTTGCCGCTTCGTGGTAAGGTGTTGAACACTGAGCGGGCGCGACTTGATAAAATGTTTGCTAACAAAGAGATTGTGGCAATGATCCAGGCGTTTGGTGTTGGGATTGGTGATCAGTTTGATATTAATGGCTTGCGTTACCACAAGATTATCATCATGACCGATGCTGATGTTGACGGTAGTCATATCGCGACGTTGCTTTTGACCTTCCTGTTCCGCTATATGAAAGAGGTGGTTGAGGGTGGCTATGTGTATCTTGCCAAACCACCGCTATACTCTATCAACCGTGGGCAGAAGAAGATTTATGCGTATGATGAGGATGAAAAAGACAAAGTATTGGCGAGCCTAATTGCTGATAAGAAGAATCGTGGTACAACAATCGACGATGAACAAGACGTCATCAAGCAGGCTGGCGTGACAATCTCTCGGTTTAAGGGTCTTGGTGAGATGGACGCTGACCAGCTGTGGGAGACGACGATGAATCCAGAGAACCGTGTACTGATTCAGGTCAGTGTGGAAGACGCTGAGGAGGCAGATGCGATCTTTACGCGGTTGATGGGCGATGACGTGAGTTTGCGCAAAAACTTTATTCAAAGCTGGGCAAAAAATGCTAACTTGGAGGATTTGGATATTTAATCATGAGTGATCAGGACAAACAGATACAATCAACCAGTGACCACGAGTCAATTGAGGCGACGCCGGACATGGTAACCGAGACGCCAACAGGCTTGGAGCGACGTCGACTCGAACATGTGATGCAGGATAATTTCTTCCGCTATTCGATGAGTGTCATTGTTGACCGGGCATTACCGGACGTGCGCGATGGTCTAAAGCCGGTGCATCGCCGTATTTTGTATTCAATGAACCAAAACGGCAACCGTAGTACTGCAAAGTTCGTCAAATCAGCGCGCATCATTGGTGATGTAATGGGTAAATATCACCCGCATGGTGACTCAGCGATCTATGATTCAATGGTGCGTCTGGCGCAAGATTGGGCGATGCGCTATACCTTGGTGCAGGGCCAAGGAAATTTTGGCTCAATGGACGGAGATCCACCAGCCGCTCACCGTTATACTGAGGCGCGACTCGACAAGCCAGCTGAAGAATTACTAACTGACATCGAGAAGGAAACGGTTGATTTTAAGGATAATTTTGATGGTTCAGAGCGTGAGCCAATTGTGTTGCCGGCGAAGTTGCCAAACCTGCTATTGAACGGTCAGATTGGTATTGCTGTTGGTATGGCGACGAGTATCCCGACGCATAATCTGGGCGAGTTGGTAGATGCGACGATTGAGCTGATTGATAATCCTGGGGCGACGGTTGACGATTTACTGAAGCACGTCAAGGGCCCGGACTTTCCGACGGGGGCGATTGTCTATGGGGGCGCGCCGATGCGTCAGGCATATGCGACTGGTCGCGGTAGTGTAATGATGCGGGCGGTGGCGGAGATTCAGGAGACCAAGAAGGGGCGGCATCAGATCGTCGTCACAGAGATCCCGTATGGTGTAAATAAAGCAACACTAATCGAAAAAATTGGTGAGCTTCATAAAGAAAAACGAGTGATGCTGGCCGACCTACGTGATGAAAGTTCTCGGGGTAAAGTCCGCATTGTTATCGAGCTGAAAAAAGACGCCTATCCAAAGAAAGTGTTGAATCAGCTGTATAAATTAACAGCTCTACAAACGAGTTTTAATTACAACATGCTGGCACTGGTCAATACCATGCAGCCGCGGATTTTAGGACTGCACGATATCTTGAGCGAGTTTATCAAGCACCGTCAATCTGTAGTGCGTCGTCGTACAGAATTTGAACTGAAAAAGGCAAAGGCGAGGGCGCACATCTTGGAAGGTTATAAGATTGCGCTGGACCACATTGACGAGGTGATTAAGACGATTCGTGCCTCAAAAACTCAGGATGAGGCAGAGAAGAACCTGCGCGCTAAGTTCGGACTGAGCGAGATCCAGGCCAAGGCTATTTTGGCAATGCAGCTGCGACGCCTGACTGGACTTGAGCGTGAAGCGGTCGAGAATGAACTTCGCGAACTTCTGAAGCTGATCGCAAGGTTAGAGGCTATCTTGGCCGACGAGCAAGAGATTTTGAATATTATCAAGACTGAGCTTCTAGAGATGAAGGAAAAGTACGGCGACGAGCGGCGTAGTAAAATTATCAACCATGAACTGGGTAAGTTCTCTGATGAGGAGCTAATTCCAGATGAGGAAGCGGTCATTTTGCTAACCGGCGAGAATTACATCAAGCGGACCCTGCTCAGTGATTATCGCAAGCAAAACCGTGGCGGCAAGGGTAAGCGCGGCATGACCACCAAAGAGGAGGATATCATTGACCAGGTGGTGCCAGCAAACACCCATGACTATTTGTTGTTCTTTACGAATCGAGGTCGGATTTTCCGTCTGAAAGCGTATGAAGTACCAGCTGCCAGTCTCAGTGCCAAAGGTGTGGCGGCGGTGAACCTGCTCCAGCTACAGCCAGAAGAGAAGATCACCGCTATCATTAAACACGAGAAGAACGCTGGTGACCAGGGCTACTTGTTTATGGCAACTAAGAACGGTACGGTGAAGAAGACTCCGCTTGGCGACTACGCCAATATTCGGACGAACGGACTCATTGCTATTAAGCTAGACGATGGTGACGAGCTGCGCTGGATCAAGAAAACAGATGGCAAAAGTGATGTAATTATTTCAACATCAGCTGGTCAAGCGATTCGTTTTAACGAGCAGGATGCTCGGCCGATGGGTCGAGCGGCTCGTGGCGTACGCGGGGTGCGCCTGCGTCCGAATGATTGCGTTGTTGGCATGGATATCGTTACCAGTGATGAACAGACGCTGCTGGTCATTAGCGAAAAGGGCTTTGGTAAACGCACGAAAGTGACTAATTTCCCAAGTCATAAGCGCGGTGGTGTCGGGATAAAGGCGGCAATTGTGACAGCAAAGACTGGCCCAATCATTTCAGTACAGACGATTGATCCGACGATGAACGAAGCACTGTTGGTATCGCAAAATGGTCAAACAATTCGTCTGGGCTTGAGTGACATCAAGCTACTCGGCCGAACAACCCAAGGCGTAACAATTATGCGGTTGAGCGATGGCGACGCGGTGTCGTCGATTGGCCTAATGGAGAAGCGTCCAGACGAGGAGGATTAGCCAAGTGCCGATGCAATACATCCTGATACCGGGCATCGCGTGGTTTGTAGCGCAGTCATCAAAGCATCTGGCCCGGCTGTTTGGCCGCAATCGTCGAGTTACACAGTCGAACCCCCGTTCGCCGGTATTATTTTCGGGTGGTATGCCGAGCGCTCACAGTGCAACGGTGGTGTCGCTTGCGCTGACTATCGGCTACTACCAGGGATGGGAGAATCCGCTGTTTGGCCTGGCTGCGTGGTTCGCGGCGATCGTATTGTATGATGCGGTGATGGTGCGGTTCTCCTCTGGACAGCAAGGTGACTTGCTAAATAGAGTGGTGCAAAAAGATTATCCAAAACTGTCGACGATTAGGGTGGCGCATGGTCATACACTGCCAGAAATGCTTGTCGGGGCGGCCGTGGGCACGGTTGTAACCTTTGTTGTAATTTTCGCTACAAGATAATTGCTAATAACCCTTGACCTGACCACTAATATCAGGTAAGATGAATATCAGTCTGGTTGCTGGAGTGCGAGCCAAGCGACAATCACGCTAATTTGTTAGGTGAAGCGAAAGCGGTACACAAACCCGACTATGGTCTTTAACAATTTGATTGTGCAATATCATCGTCAGTTTATATTTTTGTAGAGCCTTAATACTTTGATGCAAAGTAGATTTTTAACGGAGAGTTTGATCCTGGCTCAGGATGAATGCTGGCGGCGTGCCTAACACATGCAAGTCGAGCGGCAGCGAGTTCTGCACTGTCAACTTGAAGCCTGGACGCGGGGATTTCCGAAGGAAATCAGCCGTATCATTTCGAAAGGAGTGAGTGTCTAGGGTGATTTCGAATTGATGGTGCAGAATGTCGGCGAGCGGCGAACGGCTGAGTAACGCGTAGGAATTTGCCCCAAAGTGAGGGATAACTGCCCGAAAGGGTAGCTAATACCGCATATG